>CAZYDZ010000028.1:0-15971 GCA_964646535.1 uncultured Opitutaceae bacterium | reverse complement strand
TCTGCAAAACCTTTATGAGCGGGTTCGACTCCCGCCCTCACCTCCATCTTTCGCTTACAGAGAAAGATGTCATGCCAGAGTGTCGCAGACACGTAGGCGAACCCACCTTCACCAAGGCATCGGTATGGTATGCACGAGGAAAAACCGCAGATGTCGCAGAGTTCCGCAGATAGAACAAGGATGGAGCATGTAATTCCTGTGGAGGGCTCACCACTGTGTGGGCCATTGCAGAGCGGTCATCAAGCTTAGAAATCGCCCTTGTCTGCTGTTTTGTTAACTATTGGTATTCTACTCGGACTCCTTGGGAGATTCGGTGACCTGATTATTCAGGCTTGGATTGCCGGAGGATTATAAAATTTATATTTCTTGTAAAGAATCTACATCATCACGGTGTCGATCAACTTTTTACAAAAAATGCTTTGTGAATTGCCTGGGGATGGAAAAGACTGCTTGGTTTCACCCCTTGGGGCGGTTTCTACTATGGGCCTTTGAGGAGGTGGAGAATCAACAGAATGGAAGTAACAGAAAGATCAATATGGCGAAAGATTGGTTAGCAGGTGTGGATGATGAGTACGATGTCGTTGTCGTCGGCAGTGGGTTGGGTGGGCTGACAGGGGCGAATGTACTGGCCAAGGCGGGGCACAAGGTTCTGCTGTTGGAACACCATTACCAGTTTGGGGGGTTGGCTACCTGGTTTAAGCGTCCGCGGCGGCATATATTTGATATTTCGCTGCATGGATTTCCTGTCGGGATGATTAAATCCTGTCGCAAATACTGGACGAAGGAGATTGCCAATTCGATTGAGCAGATTGATCAAGTCCGCTTCATCAATCCGCAGTTTGATATTCGCACAACATTCGACCGCGAAGACTTCACCCGCATACTGATCGAGAAATTCGGGGTGTCGGCGGGGCAGGTAGAGGCGTTTTTTGAGCACCTGCGTGCGATGAACTATTACGATCGTGACAATCGTACCACACGTGAGATGTTCGAGGAGTTTTTTCCTGGAAGGAATGATATTCATCGTCTGCTGATGGAGCCGATTGCGTACGCCAATGGCTCTACCTGGAATGATCCTGCGATTACTTACGGCATCGTATTCTCCAATTTCATGAGCAAGGGGGTCTACATTTACCGCGGGGGCACCGACCAATTGGTGGGGCGCATGGAGGAAGAGTTGACACGCAACGGTGTGACGTTGCGCAAGAACTGTCTGGTAAAGAAAATTCTGGTGCGCGAAGGCGAAGATGGCAAACAGCGGGTGTATGGGGTGTTGGTGGATGGCAAGGCGGGAGAACGGGAAATCCGTTGTAAGGCGGTGTTGTCGAATGCCAATGTAAAGAATACTGTTTTTGAGCTGATAGGCCGTGAACACTTTGAGGAGAAATTTGCTGTGGAAGCCGATGCCGTGCGTCTGAACACCAGTTCCTGTCAGGTTTATATGGGGCTCAAGCCAGAGGTGGTCCTGCCGGAGATCGGCGAACTGATCTTTACCTCCAAGGCGGCGGAATTCTCCAGTGAAGAATTGACCAGTCTGCACACCACCAGTCGAACCTTTTCTGTTTATTATCCGCGTACCCGACCCGATAATCCGCATCCGCGCACCGCGGTGGTTGCATCTCTGAATGCGCGTTATCAGGATTGGAAAGATTTGTCGGATGAGGAATACGCGGCACACAAGAAACGTATTATAGAGGAAGCGTTGAATGGACTGTCTGAGTTTGTGCCTGATATCCGCAACATGGTGGACATGGTGGAAGCGGCGACACCGCGCACGGTGCATCATTACACGCGGCATTTCGGAGGAGCTTCTTTCGGTACGAAGTTTGAGGGGCTGAAAATTTCGATGGGACTGCCTGAGCAGATACGGGGTTTGTACCATGCAGGCTCTGTCGGGATTATTATGTCAGGCTGGTTGGGAACGATTAATTACGGGGTTATTACTGCGAGCAAGATTGACCAGGCCATTGCCCCTCTGCGATAATCCACAGACAATACCATGAGTGAACCAGATGTTTTAGAAGCTATTCCACACCGCCTACCGTTCCTTTTTGTGGATCGTGTGATGGAGCTGTCCGAGGATCATATCAAGGCCGAATGGCATCTGGATCCAGGTCTGGATTTCTTTCGCGGGCATTATCCGCATCAACCGATTGTGCCTGGCGTGTTGTTGAACGAGGCGATTTTTCAGGCGTCAGCAATCATGCTGGTGCATCGTGCAAAGCAGGCTGGAGTCAGTTCTGATGGCAAGACGCCCGTGCTGTCACGGATTACGGATGCCCGTTTTCGTGAGATGGTGTTGCCTGGAGATACGGTGACTCTCGATGTGAAATGGAAAGAGTCGATGAGCCATTTCCATTTTTGTCAGGGGATCGTCTGGAAGGGGAATAAACGCGCGGTAACGCTGGAGTTTGCCCTGGCGATGGTTGGATAAACGGAGAGAGTTCCTCAACCCGTAACCGTACAGAATTTTGAACGCCCTGTTATGCAAGGCCTGATAACGATATGATCCATTTATCCGCAGTATCCAAGTCATATGGTGGACGGATTTTGTTTGCCGATGCCACCCTGCGGGTACAAGAGCGGGATCGCATCGGCTTGATTGGCGCCAACGGGGCGGGAAAGAGTACCTTGTTCTCTTTGATCATGGGAACGGCAGAAGCCGATTCAGGCATGGTGGAAATACGCAAGGGGGTGAGTGTGGGATTTCTACCGCAGGAGAGCGCTCCAGTAGCGGATGAGACCGTGTTGGAGCTTGCGTGTTCGGTGTCCCCACGCATCGCACAGGCGTATCGGTTGTTGAGATTGTATCCGAATCCAGAGGACGTGGAGAATCGTGATGCGCAGGAGACTCTGGCGGAGGAAGAGGTTCATTTGCTGGAGCCTCGGGCAAAGCGTATTCTGGCGGGCTTGGCTTTTCGCGATGGAGATATTTACCGACCCGCGCGGGAACTGAGTGGTGGCTGGATTATGCGGACACACCTGGCTCGCTTACTGGTACAGGCTCCTGATTTATTGATGCTTGACGAGCCTACCAATCATTTGGATCTGGAATCGTTGGGGTGGTTTCAGAATCACTTGCGCCAGTATGCGGGAGCATTGTTGATTATTTCCCACGATCGGGAGTTTCTCAATACCATCTGTCACTCGATGGTCGAGATTGCGTATAGCAAGCTGCATCATTATCAGGGCAATTACGATGCCTATCTGCGGCAGAAGCAGGAGCGGTATGAACAGCAGAAAGCAGCCTACGAGAACCAGCAGCGCGAAATTGCGCACATACAGTCATTTATTGACCGATTTCGTTACAAGGCATCCAAGGCGGCGCAGGCACAGGCGCGTATCAAGCAACTGGATAAAATGGAGCTGATTGAGGCGCCTGAGGACGCGGAGTCCAAAGTGCGTTTTCGGTTTCCCGAGGTGGTCCGCAGCGGGCACAAGGTTATGGAATTACAGCAGGTGGAGCAGGCTTATGGTTCGCATGTCATTTATCGCAATCTGAACCTGGTTGTCGAGAGGGGGGATCGCATTGTTCTGGTGGGGCCGAATGGAGCAGGAAAGTCGACTTTGTTGAAAATCCTGGCGGATGTAGTGCCGATTCAAGCGGGAGAGCGCATCGTGGGGCATCAGGTTGGGATTGGCTATTTCTCTCAACAGCGCACGGAGCAACTGAATGTACAGCATACCGTGTTGGATGAGGCATTGAGCGTAAAGGGAGAACATTCTTATGAACAGATTCGTTCCCTGCTCGGTGCATTCCTGTTTCGTGGAGACGATGTGAATAAGCGAGTCTCCGTGTTGAGTGGTGGGGAGAAGAGCCGATTGGCTTTGCTGAAACTGTTATTAAACCCTCCCAATCTACTGTTATTGGATGAACCGACCACACATCTGGATATCAGCAGTATCGATGCCCTGATAACAGCATTACAGGACTATGCGGGGACCTTGGTGTTCGTCAGCCATGATGTACACTTTATTCGCAAGCTCTCTTCCCGTGTTTGGCATATAGATAGAGGAGTGCTGACGCCTTATGCGGGAGGGTATGACTACTATCTGGAAAAAAGCCAGACTGTGTCCGCTCGTGATGGATTAGTACAGTCTTTGACTGATCATCGACCAGAGGCCAGAAATGATGATTCAGTCACATCGACGGCAGGATTTCAGAATGCCCGTGAACGCAGGCGCGAAGCAGCCATGCGCCAGGATCAACTGGCCAGGCAAAAACGCGGGATTCAACAACGCATACAAGCCAGCGAAGAGCAGATTTTATTGTTGGAAGGAAGACAGGCTGAATTGACCGAAAACATGGAAAATCCTGAGATGTTTGCGAATCCAGAGAGGTCCAGGGTGGTGCGGGAGGAACTGGCTATGGTCGTCGAGCAGCTACAGCGGGCCAATCAGGAGTGGGAACGAGCTACCGAGGAATGGTTGGCCGTGTTCGACTGACAAAAGAGTTTTGTGGTTCCTCAATAGCTCTTCTTGGTTTGCGGTTTGGCGTTGAAAGGGGTAAAGTATCCTTTTTGTATGTCTATGATGCCGCAGTCTCTTCTCTTGGAATTAAGTATATCGGGCATGAGTTGTGCCTCCTGTGCAGGGCGCGTGGAGAAGGCGTTGCGATCCGTCTCTGGCGTGACAGACGCCAGAATCAATCTGGCTACTGCGCGCGCCCTGGTGACGGTGCAGGATGCAGGAGTGAGATCGGATACATTGACTGCCGCAGTGGAACAGGCAGGCTATCAAGCCAGTTTGGTAGAGGATCGGCGGGATGCTTACCAGCAGCAGGAAAACCAGCAGGAGCTGGAGCGGCGTGAATTGAAAAAACACACGATACTGTCTGCATTGCTGACCTTGCCGATTATGTTGTTGGATATGGGCGGACACCTGTCCGCATCCCTGCATCACCAGATAATCGCAAGCGTGGGCGGCGAAGGAAACTTGTATCTGCTGTTGTTTGTATTGACCACACTGGTGCAATTCGGTCCTGGATTGCAGTTTTATCAAAAGGGGGTTCCCGCGTTGCTGCGAGGGCAGCCAGACATGAATTCACTGGTGGTATTGGGAACCTCCGCGGCATGGATCTATTCCACAACAGTTACTTTTGTGCCCTCGTGGATTCCTGAGAACTCGCGCCATGTCTATTATGAGGCATCCGCCATGATCATTACGCTGATGCTGCTGGGAAGATACTTGGAAAGTCGAGCCAAGGGGAGGACGGGAGAGGCCGTGCGACACCTGATCGGGTTGCAAGCGAAAACAGCATGTGTGGTGACAGCAGACGGCGAGCGGCAAATTGCCATAGATGAAGTCGCTGTCGGCGCTCTTGTCAGGGTTCGTCCAGGCGAATCCATTCCATTGGATGCCATTGTCAGCGAAGGGGAATCCTGGGTGGATGAATCCATGGTTACCGGTGAGCCGTTGCCCGTGAAACGACAATCGGGGGATATTGTAATCGGGGGTACAATCAACCAGAGCGGCATGCTATTGCTACGCATCACGCACATTGGTGACAACACACTGTTGTCGAGAATCATTCGGATGGTGGAGCAGGCCCAGGGCACGCGCTTGCCGATTCAGTCGCTGGTGGAACGCGTGACGGCAGTGTTTGTACCGACCATTCTGGTATTTGCGCTGATTACATTTCTAGGGTGGTGGATATGGGGATCCGCGCTGGATATTGCCGTTGTAAATGCGGTGTCGGTATTGATTATTGCCTGTCCGTGCGCGATGGGATTGGCAACCCCGACTTCAATTGTGGCAGGAATGGGTAAGGCAGCACAAAGCGGGATTTTGTTTCGCAACGCAGAAGCATTGCAGACGTTACAGGAATCCTCAGTGGTTTCATTGGATAAAACGGGTACATTGACAGAAGGGAAACCAACGGTAACCGACTGGATTCCCGTGTCTGACCATGCCGACTTGTTGTCGTGGATCGCTTCGCTCGAACATTTGTCAGAACACCCGTTGGCGCGGGCGATTACCCGATTTACTGAAACTCAAAATGCAAAGCTGTTGCCAACGTCCCGTTTTACCGCGGTTTCAGGCAAGGGAATTACAGGCATTGTATCAGAAAAACGGTTGCATATCGGTTCCAGCCGTTATTTGCAGCAGGAAGGAATTGATCTGGATGCCTCATTACAAGAGAAAGCGGATGAGTTGGCCAAATTGGCAAGGACTCCCGTGTGGGTGAGCGTGGATGACGAAGTGGTTGCGTTACTGGCGATAGCGGATCCGATAAGACAGGACAGCAAGGGGCTCATTGAATGGATGCACAGACAATCCCTGCAGGTTGTCATGATGACGGGAGATCAGCAGCACAGTGGTTCCGCGGTTGCCCGCCAGTTGAATATTGACCAGGTCGTCGCAGAGGCTTCACCACAAGACAAGGCGGAATTTGTCCGACAATTGCAGCAAAGCGGAGAAAAGATCGTGTTTGTGGGAGATGGAATTAATGATGCGCCAGCGTTGGCTCAGGCCAATACAGGGGTCGCTGTAAGCAGTGGCACTGATATCGCCATTGAGACAGCCGACGTTGTGCTCATGTCTCATGGATTGCAAAACCTGACCAGAGCCTTTGCCATTTCGCAGGCAACCCTTCGCAATATAAAACAGAATCTGCTTTGGGCTTTTGGATATAACGTGATCCTGATCCCTGTTGCGGCTGGGGTTCTCTACCCGTTTGGCATCCTGCTTTCTCCCATCTGGGCCGCAGCAGCCATGGCGCTGTCCAGTCTGTGCGTGGTAGGCAACGCCCTCCGTCTGACGCGTATGAAGTTGCCCACAGATAGTCCCTCTTCTAATTTATAGTATTCGACCCATAATACTAATCATTTGAGGCTTGATTCTTTTAAAACGCTGTTTTAAGGTGCATCTTTTTTCATGAGTACGCCCAGTGATATTCATCCAATATTTGACCGTCTAATCCTGCGTTCGGATCGGGAGCAGCGCCTGCGTCAACATGGATATGTAGTGTGGTTGTATGGATTGTCAGGATCAGGGAAGAGTACACTTGCAGTTGGGCTGGAGAAGCGACTGTTTGAGAACGGCAATTTCCCCGTGGTTTTGGATGGGGATAACATCCGCAGCGGATTAAACCGCAATTTGGGATTCAGTGATGAGGATCGGATGGAAAATACCAGGCGTGTGGCAGAAGTGGCCAGGATACTGGCCAAGAATGGTATTGTATCCATTGTATCCTTGATTTGTCCTGCTCGCACGATGCGCGACCTTGCGCGTGAAGTAATCGGTGGCGAACAATTTCTGGAAGTGTTTGTGGATTCCAGCATACAGACATGTACGGCCCGCGATGTAAAAGGCCTGTATGCCAAAGTGAGCGCGGGAGAAATCAAAAACTTCACGGGGAGAGATTCCTTGTTTGAACGCCCTGAGAATCCTGATGTTCATCTGCGGACAGACGTGGAAAGCCCTGAAGTCACTTTGGATAATCTTTATCATCTGGTGATGGAACGCATTGCCGTGGTAGAGCCATCATAATTTCATGAAATCTTATAGAGTCAGTCATTTGGATCAGTTGGAATCCGAAGCCGTATTTGTGCTACGCGAGGTAGCGGCGCAATTTGAGCGTCCGGTATTGTTGTTTTCGGGGGGGAAGGATTCGATTGTGATGCTTCATTTGGCACGAAAAGCGTTTTTTCCCGCCAAAATTCCATTTCCGATCCTTCACATTGACACAGGGCACAATTTTCCTGAGACGATTGAGTACCGTGACCGTATGGCGGTGGCAAGTGGTGCGAACCTGCTGGTGCGTTCTGTTCAGGACTCGATCAATACGGGTCGGGTTGTGGAGGAAAAGGGTCCCAAGGCAAGCCGTAATGGACTGCAGACCGTGACCCTGCTGGATGCGTTGGAGGAGTTTCGTTTTGACGCAGCCATGGGAGGCGCTCGTCGCGATGAGGAGAAGGCGCGCGCCAAGGAGCGTTTCTTTTCACACCGCGATGACTTCGGGCAATGGGATCCAAAGAATCAGCGTCCTGAATTATGGAACTTATTCAATGGCCGCAAACAGCCAGGCGAGCATTTCCGTATTTTTCCGTTGAGTAACTGGACCGAGATGGACATCTGGCAGTATATTCAGCGCGAGAAGATTGAATTGCCAGGGCTGTATTTCACCCACGAGCGCGAAGTGTTTCGACGGGATGGCATGTTACTGGCAAATACGGATTTCATTACCTTATTGCCCGACGAAAAGGTTGAGGTCAGACGGGTGCGTTTTCGCACCATTGGAGACGCCAGTTGTACTGGAGCAGTGGAGTCGGAGGCGCATACGCTGGACGATATTATTGCGGAAGTGGCTGCGTCCCGCGTGACGGAACGGGGAGCAACCCGTGCGGATGACAGGCGTTCTGAAAGCGCGATGGAAGACCGTAAGCGCGCGGGCTATTTTTAATCTCAGGCAGGAGTGACTTTCGATGAGTGATCAGACATTAGAAGACATGGATTTGTTGCGTTTCACGACCGCAGGTAGTGTGGACGATGGGAAGAGCACGCTGATTGGCCGTTTGTTGTATGACAGCAAGGCTATCTTTGAAGATCAATTGGCGGCGTTGGAGCACACCAATCAATTGCGTGGTCAGGAAGGGATCGACCTGGCATTGCTGACAGACGGACTGCGCGCCGAGCGGGAGCAGGGAATTACGATTGATGTCGCATACCGCTATTTTGCGACCCCACGTCGCAAATTCATTATCGCCGATACTCCAGGGCATATTCAGTACACCCGTAACATGGTGACTGGTGCATCGACCGCGAATCTGGCAATTATTTTGGTGGATGCCCGCCAGGGAGTGGTGGAGCAGACCTGTCGGCATGCGTTGATTGCTTCATTATTACGTATTCAGCACTTGGTGATCTGTATCAACAAAATGGATCTGGTCGATTTCCGCCAGGAGGTTTTTGATGATATTGTAGCGAACTTCAAGGATTTCGCCTCCCGTCTGGATGTTGCGGATATTGTGTTTATTCCGATCAGTGCCCTGCACGGCGATAATGTGGTGGAGAAGTCCGCGCATACCCCATGGTATCAGGGAGCATCGTTGTTGTACCATCTGGAAACGGTTTATATCGGGCAGGACAGTAATCATGTGGATGCCCGTTTTCCCGTTCAGTATGTAATACGCCCCCAGACCACTGAATACCATGACTTCCGCGGCTATGCGGGCCGCGTGGCCAGCGGAGTGTTTAAGCCTGGAGACGAGGTGGTGGTACTGCCCTCAGGATTCCATACGCGGATACAGGAAATTCGCACCATGGACGGTCCGCTGGAGGAGGCCTATCATCCGCACTCCGTTGTGATTACCGTGGAGAACGACATTGATATCAGTCGTGGCGACATGCTGGTAAAGCCGCACAACCAACCGCGGGTCACTCAGGATATTGAAGCGATGGTCTGTTGGTTTTCTCCGCGCAAGAAACTTCAGGACCGCGATAAGTATTTGTTGCGCCACACCACAACGGAGGTAAAGACGGTGGTGCAGGAGTTGCGCTATAAGATCAACATCAACAACCTGCACAAAATTGAGGATGTGGATGGATTGGAACTGAACGACATCGGACGCGTATCATTGCGTGTTTCGCAGCCGTTGTTTGTGGATTCCTATAAGAACAATCGCAATACGGGCAGTATCATTCTCATCGATCCCCATACGTTTGAGACAGTGGGAGCCGGTATGTTGTTGTAAGCGGACATTTTACATTCGCTTTCTGCGATCTGTTGGCAAAAATCGGCTTATTGGGTTAAGTTCAGCAGGTATGGCGGATAAGCATCAGATTATGGAGGCGGTGGAGCGGATTGTGCAGCGTGATCCGCGCTACGCGCGTGCGGCTTATTTTTTCATCCACCTGGCAGTTCGGCACAGTGTGGAACTGGTGGCTAAAAACGAAGGCAATCGGTCGCGCCATATTTCTGGACAAGAACTTCTTGAGGGTATCCGACAATTTGCCATAGACCAGTTTGGACCCATGGTTCTGCTTGTTTTCAATCACTGGCATTTACGTTGCTCCAGGGATATTGGCGAAATTGTATTTCTGTTGGCCTCAGAGGGAATACTCGGGGTCAGCGAGCAGGATTCCATTGAAGATTTTGAGGATGTATACGATTTTCAGGAAGTGTTTCGTAAACCCTTTGAATCTCAGGTGCGTCGTTTTCCGCGGGTGTTACTGAGTCAGTTGGAGGAGAACGGCAAGTCCTGTTGATTGGAGTTCCGCGTATCGAGAATCCGTAATGCCAGACAGTTTTCAACTTGTTTCTGATTATGAGCCCGCGGGAGACCAGCCGCAGGCCATTGCCAGTCTGACGGAATCCGTTCTGAGCGGAAATCGCAATCAGACACTGCTTGGTGTGACGGGATCGGGAAAGACCTTTACCGTGGCGCATCTGATTCAGGAAATCAATCGTCCTACTCTTGTGATTTCCCACAATAAGACACTGGCCGCCCAACTGTATTCGGAGTTCAAAAGTTTTTTTCCAAACAACGCGGTCGAGTATTTCGTTTCCTACTACGACTACTACCAGCCCGAAGCCTACATTCCACAGACCGACACCTACATTGAAAAGGATTCGTCCATCAATGATGAAATTGAACGGCTGCGCATATCTGCCACCAGTTCCTTGATCAGTCGGCGCGACGTGATCGTAGTGGCCAGTGTTTCCTGTATCTACGGATTGGGTTCACCAGACGACTTTGCGGAAATGATGATTCCGCTCAAGACAGGCATGGAGTTGGATCGGGATCGTTTTCTGGAGAAATTGGTCAACAATCAATATCAGCGCAACGACATCCAGTTGGGGCGGGGCAATTTTCGGGTGCGGGGAGAAGTGGTCGATGTCATGCCGGCCTATATGGAAGAGGGAATTCGCGTGGAATTCTGGGGGGATGAGGTCGAGCGAATTCGTATGTTTGACCCGATAAGCGGCAATCCGGGGCAGGAACTGGATTCATTTTCATTATATCCTGCAAACCAATACATTACGCCGAAGGATAAGCTTGCCATTGCCATTCAGGGAATCCGCAAGGAGTTGGAAGAGCGCATTGCCATTTTGGAAAAAGAGGGACGCCTGTTGGAGGCGCAGCGCATTCGTATGAGGACTGACTACGATCTGGAAATGCTGCAGGAAATGGGATTTTGCAGCGGAATAGAAAACTATTCGCGTCACCTGTCGGGACGCCAGTCTGGCGACCGACCGTTTTGTCTGCTCGATTTCTTCCCAAAGGATTTTTTTCTGGTGGTGGATGAGAGCCATGTCACTCTTCCGCAGGTACGGGCAATGTATGCGGGAGACCGCTCGCGTAAAGAGCGCCTGGTGGAGTATGGATTCCGTTTGCCCTCGGCTCTGGACAACAGGCCCCTGAGATGGGAAGAATTCCAGCAGGTCACGGGCCAGACGTTGTATGTGTCGGCGACTCCCGACCGTTACGAGATTGAGAACAGTAGCCAGGTCGTGCAACAGGTGATCCGTCCCACAGGCCTGCTCGATCCTGAAGTTATCCGCAAGCCTATCAGTGGTCAGGTGGAAGACCTGATTGGTGAAGTGTTGAAAGCGGTGGAAGCGGGGGAACGTACTCTGGTCACGACTTTGACGAAACGGATGAGTGAGGACTTGAGCGGCTACATGCGCGAAAGAGGCATTAAGGTGGAGTATCTGCACTCGGACATAGACACCATTGAGCGGGTGGAAATCCTGCGTCGTTTGCGACAGGGGGAATTCGATGTGTTGGTGGGCGTGAATCTGTTGCGCGAGGGGCTGGACTTGCCAGAGGTGGCATTGGTGGCCATTCTCGATGCCGATAAGGAGGGATTCCTGCGCAGCTATACCAGTCTGATTCAGACGATCGGGCGGGCGGCGCGTCACGAGCGCGGACGCGTGATTTTGTACGCGGATGTATTGACTGAGTCGTTGCGGAAAACCATACAGGTGACACGTGAACGGCGGGAGCGTCAGATCGAATGGAACCAGCAACACGGCATTACTCCGCGGAGTGTGCGCCGTGCGATCCAACGCAGCCTGCACCAGTCGAGGGAGAGCGATTCATCTTCCCGTCTGGTATTGCGTGAAACGGACGGTGATGATGTGGCTTTGGTGATTCGTGAATTGGAGGAAGATATGTTGATGGCAGCCAGTAAACTGGAGTTTGAACGGGCTGCCCTTTTGCGTGATCAGATAGATCGTCTGCGGGCGAATAACGATTCTTCCGCGCAGGGCAAGAGTGCGGGTGGCCGCAGGAAAGGGACGCGTTATAAGAGGCGATGAACTATCGATTGATTGTAGCCATTGAACAGGAGTGTGGGATTGGGTTTCAGGGAAAACTGCCTTTTTCGCTGCGCAGGGACATGGAGTATTTCTGGTCGCAGGTGGAGGGAGGTATTGTGATTGGCAACAGACAGAGCGTGAACCAGATGGGACATCCGCGCGGACAGACACGGATATGGGGTGTCAGCCGCAGCAAAGAGATGGGACGTTATTGGGATCGTCGTTTTCCTTGTTGGCAGGATGCAGTGACTGCGGCCAATCAGGAGGGGATTACGCCGTGGATTGTTGGTGGAGAATGGCTGTATCAACAGACACTCGCAGGGGCGGAACAGCTTTATCTGACGAGAGTGTTGGCGTATTATCCCGCAGACCGCTTTTTCCCCCGAGAATGGGAGACGTTGTTTCCCGTGCTGTTATCAAGCCGCACCCAATGCGAGAACGGAATTTCGTTTATCCATGAAGTCCGTGAACGTATGCGGAAAAGTTCCCCTGTACGAGGGAACTTAGAGTAGGAGCGGCTTTACGCCGCGACCAAGCCACCCCCCATGTTCGGGTCGCGGTGTAAAGCCGCTCCTACATGGAAAATCATCAACGCCAGTAAAAGTCGCTGAAGTTTTGTTGGATCTGCCGTTGCAGTTCCTGAATGGGCATATCGCGCAAATCAGCCAAAGCTTGGTACGTCGGTATGATGTTGGCAGGGACATTGATGCGCTGTCCCTCTTTGCTCAAGGGAACGTGAAACCCGTTCATTGTGGGGGGAGCCATTGCGGGGGCATCGGTTTCCACCAACAGCCGCTCCAGTGGAATCTGTTGAAAAATCTCCCGTATCACCTGTTTCCGCGTGTACAGGAAATACGGTGAAAACGAAAAGTAGCCACCGAGATCAAGCCAGTGCGCAACATCCGTTGGCGGTCCACCGTAGGCGTGCAGTAGAAATGGTCGAGGATGTTCGCGCAGCCATGAGCCGGCAATCCTGTGAAACTCAGGCCAGGCTTTCAGACAGTGGAAGGAGATGGTGCAAGGCCGTTGTTCGACCAATTCCAACTGCTGTTGCAGGATGCGAACTTGCAGAGGGATATTGGCATTGGCAATCCAGCGATCCAAGCCGACTTCGCCCAAGGACGCATTAGGCTGGTTGAGCCATGTATCCAATTGTGGCAGCCACTGCCTCGCACAGTCGGCTGTTTTCCACGGATGCACACCAAATGCAGGGACAATTCCATCAGGCGAATTCATCGCTGCATCAGCGACTAATGGCCAGTCCTGTGGAGAAGTGCCATTAACCAGTGACAGGGAGCCAGGGGCGGCGCGGGAGGAAACATCCTCTGCCAGACAGGAGAGCAGCGGATCCTGCAAATGGTTGTGAGCGTCAATCCATGCAGGAAGCGGGTGATTGCATGAGGGTGACATCTTGTGGCCAGGAGAGATAAAGCATGGTTACAGGGTTTGCGAATCCTGCTGCGGGGGATTGCGCAATTCCTCCTTCCACGACAGCATGCGGGCTGCTGCGCCGAATTGTTCGGCTTTTTCCTTACTACCCAGTTCCAGCCAGATACGCGACAGGCTGGTGTTGATATGAATATCCTGTGGATCCAACGCATAGGCTTTTTCCGCCATAGCTCTGGACTGCTCATAATGTCCTTCGGCATAATACACTTCGGCAAGCGCATGCCATGCGGGAAAGTAATCAGGCGCGTGTTCGGCAGCCTGGTGCAGCCATTTTAATGCTTCCTGATGATCTCCCAGCGTGAACGCCAGGGTTCCTTCTTCGACCCAATCTTCTACAGTAGATGACACAATGGCAAGATACGGGAATCAATGCCCCATGACAATATCAAGTTGTCCTTTGGGCGCATCAAAAATCATGATGTAGACACGCTGACTGCACGACCATCTGACTGCTGAGCCCTTGGAGCACTCCTTGACTTGAACAGGAGCGTTTTTGGGTAGCTGGGGAAATTCTTTCAAAGAGACAATAAACAGGTGACAGGCGACTTGGGAACGTTTTTCCCGAAAACGAATCAGGCTGATCTTTTGTCCTTTGTAGTCAATGGCGCCACAGCCGAATCGTTCAGCTGCCTCAATCGGTTTGATCAATACGTGGGGTTCGGGGAGTTTTTGACTGATCAAATATTGGTTGATTTCGTTTATCGAGCGGACCTCGTTGAACTGGGGATTGGTTTGTGAGTTAAGGTAGCGGTTGGCAAAAAGTTCCAGATCATCCATGGAGGCGATATTGGCGATTTGGATATCGGTAGACGGGGTGTTGGGATTGATATAGAGCGTAGTGAGAAGGGCGGCCAGTAGAAACAGGGCGGCGATACGGCTCCAGATGGGAAAGATTCGACTTTGTTCCTTTTTCTGTTCGTGACAGGGATGCAGAATCGACTCCTTCAGGCTGGCGGGAATGGGACAGCCTTGTCGCAGTGCATTGCGAATACGCTGATCCAACTGTTCGTTTTCGCGCAGGAAATTCTGCAAGTCCTGATCTTGTTCAGCGACTGAGAGTGCTGAGCACACAGCGGGGTCTTGATCGTCAATGCCTTTGCGATACAATTCCAGGATGGCTTTGGTTTCGGGTATTTTCACGGAGAGCGATATTTCGTTTCTAGTGGGTGGCCGGTGTGAGGGTGACCGTCAGGGCGTTCTTGATCTGTTGTTTCCCCCTGGATAGGCGGGACATGACGGTCCCGATGGGAATCTGCAGTGTGTCTGCAATTTCCTGATAACTGAAGTCTTCCAGATAAAAGAGTGTAAGAGGAATGCGAAAGGTTTCCTCCAGGTGGTCCAATGCTTCAAGGACAATACTGACGTCTGTACGGGTGCCTGTGCCCATTTCCGAGGATTGCTGGTTTTCCAGGATTTCCTTGTCCACCAGAGTGAACTTTTGAGACCGTTTGCGTTTGCGGAGGAATTCCCGATACAAGGATGTGAACAGCCAGGATTTGAGTTTGGAGGCTTCGCGAAGGGTGTGTCCTTTGCGGGCATAGATGACAAACACGTCCTGAGTGAGGTCAGAGGCCTCATCAGGATTACGGCAAAGGCTAAAGGCGAAACGGTAGAGACCCTCATAATAGTCTGCGACGACTTGTTCAAAAGATGGCAATGATGTACCGTTCATAGGAGCCTTTACATTCTCCTGCTATTCCCGCTCATGGCAAAAAAATAAATCATATATTTCCGTATTTCAGCGAGCGGTCCTATCATAGAGTGCTGCCCTCAGTGTCCTTTGTGTTTTTATGAGAGACCGTTTCCCATGGGTCCTATGATATATAAATTTTGGTGATCGCGATCATTAATCCGTTGAAAGGGGAGTCGACAATGTTCATACTTTGCCCCTTTAGATGAACGCATCTTCCACATCATACGTCACACCAGCATTGGGAAAAGCGATTCCCGACAGTCGCCATGCCTGTATTTCCTGTTTCCCTACATTTGAAGATGTCTGTGGATACGAGACACAGGATCCGCGGGTGTGGGGTGTTATGGAGACTGGCTATCCACGGTTTTTCCCTCACCCGTTGATTTTGCGTTGTCAGCAATTGGCCCAACAGGAAATTACCAGGAAGGGTGAGGAACTTGCTTTGGTGACTTCGCCGCGCCTGTTGAAGGAGGCTGGTTATGCGGAGGGTAAACCGAATGGACTGAGGTGCGAATCATGGGAAGGGGCGACCGCATTGATTTACCCGGCAGGGGAAAGCGAATC
>CAZYDZ010000027.1:10588-16060 GCA_964646535.1 uncultured Opitutaceae bacterium | reverse complement strand
CGAGTCCCGGTCGACCCACCATTCGACAAGCTAATCCCCATATCCATTCTGCCCACTTCGGACCCAGAAGATCAGTTCCTTTGGAACCATTGTTTCACTTCATCCAGGACTTCCCATGCGTATACGCGGACGTCGGGGTGATCCAAGTGACCTGCTGGCAATACCAATAGGCGTTTGCGGCCCCGGTGTGCGTGCCAGATGGAGAACTGCCCCGCTGGTGTCACAACAGGATCGAGTATCGCACATGCGTATAGCACGGGCTGCCTTGCATACGCGATGGTAGCGGCCGCATCGTACCATCGCAGGACATCCATTACTTCAGGATGCTTCCGGTAATAATCCGCAAGGGCCTTGCCCAACCCCACACAGGGGGTCTGCATACGCATAGGATGATTGCCAAATGTCGGCACGTCAAAGTACGCCGCCTCCACTCTGTCATCCCACGGTATTGCCAGCGCGCCGATCCCTCCGCCAAAACTCCCGCCCCAATAATATAACGGTAACTGTCGGTCTGGATACAGGCTGCGCATCACTGTCACCGCACACCAGACATCCTCGACTCTTCCGCCCAACACAAAGGTATCCTTATTTTCGATACCATCAGTAACGGAAAGATCAAACAGATTGCATCCATCCCGGGATACCTCGCGCCATAGTTGTAGATTCGCTTCTCCGCCAAGCAATAAGTCCCCCGCTCCCGTGGATGCTCCATACCCATTGCCGTGTACCACAAGACGGGTCACCTCCCCTTCCAACGGCACCGAAAACCACATGCCCACAGAACGGCCCTGAGGAGTATCGAAACGGAGTTTGCGCACCCGCCTGGCCGCCACCATGGTCCACTCATCCTCCCAGGAAATCTTCAAATCCATCTGGCGCACCCGTTCGTAACGCGATCGCCAATACGCCTCTCCGCCTTCAGGAAGCCTTGGCAACGAAGGGACCTTCAACAAGTCGTCAATCGTATACCCGAACGATGGATCCTCTACTGCACGCTGTTCAGGCAACCAGGGATTCGCCTCGGGAGCCGTCGAATGATCGTGATCTACAAACCAACGTATATCAGGATTCTGCATTGCGCTGCCAATGACGGATATCTACGAGTGCCGCAAAAACTAAAAGCTGAGTTATTTCCCTGTTAATACTCTACTGATTTCCCGTTGCAGCACCCGATTATACTTGGGGGTAACCTCCTGAATGGCGGTCCCCACAACCTCGACAAACTGAGCCTGCGACTGTACATACTTCTGCCCGATATGGCTCTGGTAAAACTTCAACAGCTCTTTCAACTCCTCCTCATTGAAGATATTCACATATCCCTGCACCAGTCGCTTCTCCATATCAGGATCATTCACCACTTTCACCGCGTACTGCTGCACCACCAGCCTAATACTATCCACTTTATCTTTAGGCAAATTTCCCTGAAACAACTGCGGCATACCCGACTCCACCCTGTCGGTAATCGATTGTATGAACATCTCCTTAGGCATGGATACGCGATATAACTCCTGCGCTATTTTGTAGTGCGAGCTGCTTGTATTAACGTTGGCGTACCCCAACCCAATGGAAACCACATACAGACAAAGGATTCCTATAAGTGTTTTCATAATAATGTTTTCCGTGTAAAAGTATGGTGAGGATGAAGATATTTCATGGCAAGGATATCATGACCTGGCCTCAATGTTATTATCTGACCAGTTCGGGTCAATTCCCGTAAATACTGAAAATCGTTGCTTATCGTCTGAATTCTCCACTATGTCAGGAATTTATCTGCATTTTGAAATACGGATATGGATCACGCGTATTCCTCAACTCTGGTACTCACTCCCATCGTACTCATGGCGCCTCGTCAGGATGGAATTGAAGTCGTGTGGGGAATATCGCGGCCTGCCAAGGCGAAGGTGGAATGGAAGGAAAAAACGGGTGATCAGTCAGGCATGAATGCCACTAGTTTAGCGAGGTAATCGCTGTTTTTCCTTGTAGGAGCGGCTTTATGCCGCGACCCGAAATCTATGCTGGCTTGGTCGCGGCATAAAGCCGCTCCTACAGTGCACCGAAACGGATATTTCTACCCTACTATTATTTCCTCAACCCCCTCCGACGACATACCCAGACGACAATTCCCACCGCCCCTGCCAACAATGCGACCGTAGACGGCTCTGGAATCGCCTGTAGCGCCAGCGCAGTAGATCCTCCACCAACATCGTAATCGTAGTGCAGATAGAAATCGTAATCGATTCCGCCGTAGGTCAACACAAAGTGATTGCTCGCCCCAAAGGACTCGCCGTTCACCGAATCAAACAGTCCATCAATTAAACCATTGGTCTCCAGCAGTACAATCCAGCGCTCGCCAGAGAAATGTCCATTCAGGGTCACCTGTAAATTCCCATTCAGATCGACCACATTATTCAACGGACTGGATGTCGTCACACGCAACGGATCATAATTCCCAGCCAGGACATCCGCAGTCAGCGCTATCGCCAGAGTGGAATCTTCGTTCATATTCAGCGAACCGTAGATCTGTAAACCACGTAGACCTGACTCGCTGATGTGAGTTCCAGGCGTCGCATCAATGGCACCTCCGTGGTATATATTAACAGTAGCGCTACTGCTGCCAATCTGGCCGCTGCCTCCCAGCGCACCCCCATACACGCCTATTTGGGTCAGGGTGCTCAACGCATTGCTCTCCAACTGCAAAAAACCCTCCTGTACCAACAACTCCACCAGATTGCTGTGGGCACTATTGGAACGCAGAATGGTTTTCCCCGGACCTGTGGTCACTAGCTGCCAGGCAGTCAGGTCGGCAGCAATAATCAGATTTCCTGTGGTACGATACTGATGCAGGGTCATGGTCCCCAAACGCTGATCCCAAATATCAAAATCCAGAGATCCTGTCGGTAAATCGATAGTATAGTCACCCAACCCTTCCTGCAGAAGAATATTGGCAATATAGAAATTGCCGTCTGTCACCGCCAGAGTGCCTGATCCCATTAAGGTTAGGGTGCGGGGGGCATTACCCTGATCGCCGATCGTACCACTCATGGTGTGGCTTCCATCTACATAATAGTGACCTCCCGTCAATGCGGACTGATTATCAGGCAACGCAGTATAGTCCTGATAGCGGGCCACCTCGTATCCATTAATCGCATCACCAACCAACTGCATAAACCCCGTGACCTTCGGTCCATTGGTCGTACTGGATGTGCTTACTGTCGCCCAGTTGGCCACGTTCTCTATTCCCATGACACGGGCGTCACTCACTGCATCGATATGCACAGAGCTGTCTCCTATCAAATCAAAATGGAGTGTGTGTCTTCTGTAAGCAGAATCACCATAAGATACCAGCCAGTTGGTAAAAGTAAGATTGGTTCCATCTCCCCCCTGAGAGTCGAGACGTATTTTGACAGCCCCATACGTATTCATGGACCCCCAAAAATCCGCATGACCAAAACGCATTGATATATCTGTGGTTTGGTTCCCGCTGTTGCCAAGGACGACCAGTTCATTTCCTCCCTGATACCCCATCTCTCCCATGCCTTGAAACACCAGATACGTTAAGCGTGTGAGCGCCAGATTCCCCGCAATCGTATCATTGCCATCGAAAATAATCTGCCCCTGCCGTACGATCAGCGTATCAATATCATGCGACCCTGCCAGGGTTAATGCACCCATGCCATATTTTTGAACGATATTGCGAAAAGAAACATCCCCGATCTTCGATGTCCCTCCAGCCAGAACAATCCCCGCTTTTCCCGTGTATATATGATAGGGGTACGTGCCCGTAGGGAAGACCACTTCCGACTCGATCCGCTGTTCATAACCGCTGAGATTCCGCAGCACGCCTCCCGCCTCCACATAGATCGACTCGTGTTCTATAATGTAACTATCGCCTGCCGTCTCGTCGAAGGTCAAACTCTTGGCCCAGAAATTCGTGCTGATGTCCTGGGTGATCCGGCCGTAATAGCCACTGCTGCTTTGACCAAAAATATAGTCCCGATACTCAGCAACACCCCAGTTCGGCATTACATCCCAATTGTTGCTGCTGCTGAAGTAATTGATAAACTCACCTCCTCCCCCTACCCAAGTGTAGGGTTGCGCGACCAGTGGAGTCGCGACCAGTGAGAGGATTGAGGTAAACAAGGTAATCAGGTGCTTTTCATGGTTGGGATTCGATTGGTTTAACGTTAATCTGACATACAAGTGAGCGTCGCAGCACAAAGGCCGCGACATAACGACTGATTAGGCCTGTGAAAACAGTAAAGTCATTGCAAAAATGGGAAAACTAGACTAAAGCAATATAATATGATACAAAACAAAGAAAATACGCCCTTTTTGCGTCAGGAGTTTTGGAATCTACTACATTTCAACCTGTACTGGGCCTACGAGTATCAAATTTTCGACAAGGACCTGGACCTGGGCTTTCACTCTCAGCACTCTTACTCTGCTTTCTGGGTACGCAAGGGATCAATCACGATTCGCAAAGGGAATAAAAGAATTCAGGCAACTACGGGAGAATGGGTATTCCTTCCTCCTGAAAAACTTTCTCTGCAAATCAAGTTAAATACCAAATATATCTACATTGGGTTTTCTATTTCATGGGTTGGTCAAGGCACACTGGTTTCTCCCCTGCAAAACTCTGTATGGAAGACGGAACAACAAGCGATCCTTGAAGAAAAGGCGCTGCGTCTATGCCAGTCGATTGTAGATAGGGAACAGGTAAAATACTACCTATACGAAAAGGGAATCCCCATGAGATCGCACTTTGAGTTTCGTTGTCTGTTTTACGAATGGGTGCGTATTTGGCTAAATCTGGCAGAAGAGAGGAACATGAGTTGGAGCTATATTCGTGAAATGGATGAACGACTGGTTCCCATTGCCGATTATCTGAAAACCATGCCTGTCGGTGAAACGCTTGACATTGACCGACTAGCCAAAGAAAGAGGCCTGAGCAGGCCCCAATTCTTCCGTCTGTTTCGGAAACAATACGGCACCACTCCCAAGCAATACCGTGACCAGTTCAAACTACAGCTCGCAGTCCAAGAACTGCAAACCACCAGAAAAGATATCAAGGGAATCGCCACCGCCTTCGGCTACGACCAAACCCAATTTGGTATCTGGATAAAAAAACATACGGGTAAAACTCCTCTGCAAGTTCGCCGCAAAGGCTGCACTTTGTGAGGAATCAGGGTGTGATACGAACCACGACTCCCGTTTGCTTGTCTCCCAGGTCACGACTGTAATCAAGGGACACCGTATAGGTGGCGCCGTTATACTGAATGACAGCCTGATCCTTCATATCAATCGGTGCGCCGTTGATAGAATCAAACATGCCGTTAGTATAGCCATTCGTTTTCAGCAGAATGATTTCCTTTTCTGCTGAAATATTCTCCAACTGTTCCAACTGCAGATTGCCCGCCAGCACTACGGTCGGGTATCCATTCGGTTTGTCCGTGTTCACTTGCAAGGGTGTGT
>CAZYDZ010000027.1:0-10578 GCA_964646535.1 uncultured Opitutaceae bacterium | reverse complement strand
TACATCCTTATTCAACCCCATGGTCAGAACCGCATCCTTGTTCATCGACAAGGAGCCGAAAATGGACAGAGCCCGCATATCGGACTGCTTATCCTGCCTGGATGGAGTCGTATCAAGAATCCCCCCGAAATCAATGGTAACAGGAGTGTAACGAATCCCGGACAAGGCAATGGTGCCACCATCGCGAACCCAGCGATCCCCACCTCCAATCTGCCCGTTACCAGCGAGTATTCCCCCTTCAAGAACACTCACATCGGTGGTTACCTTGAACCCTGAAGATTCAATCTGCATTCTTCCCTGCTGAACATACAGTCCACCGATAATATTGGTATTCGGGCTACGAAAAACCAGTGTGCCCGGACCCGTCTTGGTAAGGCTGGCGTGAGTGATATCAAACAACATCACCTTGGCGGGAGAAACATCGCCCTCTTTCGTCACATGACCGAAATGATCCGTACTGATGATTAAGGCGCCATCCGATGCGTCGCGATAGGTGAATATTCTCATCGCATAGGTGGCGTGAACATATCCACCTCCATGGTGGGCGATTCCCGAACCACTGATCACGAAATCGCCTTTCCCCTCTTCCAGAAGAATATTCGGAGCTCTTAAATGATTATTCTCAAGAACCAGGGCGCCTTGTCCACGCAATGTCAACGTAGGCCATTGTGCCGCCATTGCCTCCCCCGCCCCTGTCGGCTCCGCAGACACCAGCTTGTGTTCAGGGGTTTCCTCTGAAAGTGTCACATGATAATGCAAAGCGGGAGACCATTTCTCCACGGTTGTGGGCAACTCGTGTTCAGGCATCGCACGGGTTACGACCCATTCCTGCTCTGGCGTTTCCCGCTTCAGGCTGACAAAGCCTGTTACTCCCGTCGCATCCGTCACCGTAGCAAACGGAACAACCCCGTCGGCTCCTGTCACTGCACCACCGGCTCCAACCACCTTGAAACGAGCCTGGCTACCTTTTGCGGAGAGATCAAAATGCAAGGTTGCCGAGTATTGCTGTGGGATAACCCCCACCATGCCATAATTGCCCACCCAATCATCCACAACCAGCGTAAGAGGCTTCCCCGCCTCTGGCTCCAGAATAATCTGCGCGGCCCGTGCCGAATGTAGCGTGAGTTCACGAAACGGACTCACCTCGGCTGCGCCAGCGTTTGCTCCCATCACACGTAGCACACCCCCTTGAAATGGAAACGACACTTTGGTTTTTCCATCCACAACCAATTCTCCCTGTAATATGCGCACTGCGTGAATACCATCATACACACCCTCCAGTTTCAGTGCCGATTTGCCTGTTTTGGTGATGTGTACCCTGTCTATATTCTCTTTCGAACTGCCTCCCGACCAGAGAATTCCAGAAGGGCCCGTATCGATTCCGAATGTAATGTCTCCCCGTTTTTCCTCTGCTGCAAACCGCAGCATATTGGCAAACTCTTGTTGGAAACGGCTGTTGTTCGCTATGAAGGACCCGTCTCCATAGATCAATGGCTCCCCCGTAAAACGATACCGTCCTGCATCTTCGTTAAAAGTCAAACTCATCACCCGATGAAACCTGCCCTGATTGTTGCCCACAACAGGCTGATAATAGTCCGCCTTGCCAAAAACGAAAACCTGGCTCATCCCTCCGCCGGCATCAACTCCACCCATCCAGTTCCCCTCCTGTTGAAATTGATTATTCTGCGCGTTTTTCGCCGCATCCTGCCCAGTCCAGACAAGTGGTTGGGCAGACAAAAAAACAGGCATAACCCACAAAAGACAACAGACTCTGACCACAAGTTTACTCATAATAAGACAAAAAGACGTTGATACTAGTATTCGGAAGAAAGCATGAAAACACAGTGTATACGGTTCAAAGGAAAAACCGTTTTACGATACTGAATGTGACACAATAAGACCATTCGGGTTCCAGACAGATTCTATCGTATCTAAAAATTCTGTCTGGCCTGCCGTCTCCGACTCCCTATGTTGGTGTATCATGTTCATCACGTTGACCCTCACTGGAAAAACGGCCCTGATTACCGGCGCCACACGGGGAATCGGTGCAGCCACGGCCCGCAGCCTGCATCAGGCAGGTGCATCTGTCTGGATTAATCACCCTCCCATTCATGAAATGCGACAACAATCGGAAGATCTCACTGCTGAACTCAACCACCTGCGCCCAGACTCCGCCCATACCGTAGAAGCAGATGTGTCCGTTTATGCACAGGTAGAAGCCATGATGGAGCGTATTCGGAAAGAATCAGGTGACCTTGATTTCCTGATCAATAATGCCGCCATTCTGCGCGACCGCACGCTGGCCAAAATGTCGATTGAAGAATGGGAGTCGGTGCGCCAGGTCAATCTGGATGGGGTGTTCTATTGTTGCAAGGCCGCCCTGCCGATCCTGCGCGAGGGGGGAGCCATTGTCAGCATGGGGAGCATCGCCGCCCTGCAAGGCTTCTTCGGTCAGGCCAACTATGCATCAGCCAAGGGAGCGGTGGCTGCCATGATGCGCGTGCTGAGCCGCGAACTGGGCAAAAAGAATATCCGGGTCAATACGGTCGCCCCGGGAGTCGTGCAAACCGCAATGGGCGAAAGCATTCCACA
This sequence comes from uncultured Opitutaceae bacterium, assembly GCA_964646535.1. Lineage (GTDB taxonomy): Bacteria > Verrucomicrobiota > Verrucomicrobiia > Opitutales > UBA2995 > CAZYDZ01. Next base: position 7,986 of record CAZYDZ010000027.1, on the reverse strand, counting down.
AAGCACGCGCGATGAAATGCTGAAATCGGTTCCGTTGGGGCGCTTTGCACAGCCTGAAGAGATTGCCAATACGATTCTGTTTCTCTGTTCCCCGCTGGCCTCATACATCACGGGACAAACCATAGAAGTCAACGGAGGCTGGCGCGGATGAGAGCCCTGGCCAAAGTCGTTTCCCGCGAGGAAGCCCTGCGCCAGATTCCCAACGGCGCCAGCATGGCGGTGAGCGGCTTCGTCGGGGCGGGCCATCCCGAATACCTGACCAGTGGCCTGGAGGAATATTTTCTGCGGACAGGATCACCGCGCGGATTGACCTTGTATTACGTGGCAGGACAGGGAGACCGTGGCAATCGCGGCCTCAACCACCTCGCACACGAAGGCCTGATCTCCCGCGTCTATGGAGGCCACTGGAATCTCGCCCCAAAGATGGGCGAACTCGCTGCTACCAATAAAATCCAGGCTTACAATTTTCCGCAGGGTGTCCTCTCTGTGCTGTTGCGTGAAATCGCTGCGGGACGTCCAGGCCTGATTACCAAGGTGGGACTGAACACCTTCGTTGATCCACGCAATGGTGGCGGGCGTATGAATCAATCCACTACGGAGGATGTCGTACGCCGCATGAGCATTCCCGAGGGAGACTTTCTGTTCTACCCCTCCATTCCATTAAATGTCGCCCTGATTCGTGTCACGTCCGCCGATCTGCGCGGTAATCTGTCGGTCGAGCACGAAGGACTAATCGGCGAAATTCTACCGATGGCCCAGGCGGTACACAATCGCGGCGGCATCGTCATTGCTCAGGTAGAACGGCTGGTCGGCGAACACAAAGATCCCAAGAGCGTGCGGGTGCCTGGAGTGTTTATTGACTATATCGTCGAAGCACCACAGGAATACCATGCGCAGACCTTTGATACGGTGTTCAACGCCGATCTGGTTACCCGTAACGCAAGTCGCTTGCCTGATCCGCCACATCTTCCCTTTTCTGAGCGCCGTCTGATTGCCGAACGGGTCACCCGCGAGATTCATCCCGGTGAAATCGTCAATCTCGGTATCGGTCTCCCCGAAGGTGTCGCCTCCATTGCCGCCGAGCAAAATCTGCTCGATCAGATCACACTTACCGTGGAAGCGGGTCCGATTGGCGGCATCCCCGCCTCCGGATTATCTTTCGGTTGCTCCCACTCCCCCGAGGCCATCGTTGACCAGCCTGCACAGTTTGATTTCTACGACGGCGGTGGTGTCGACGTCGCAGCCCTCGGCGCGGCGGAAATCGACCAGTACGGCAATGTCAACGTCAGTCGCATGGGTAACCGCATCCCGGGTGCGGGCGGCTTCATCAATATTTCTCAAAGCGCCAAACGCCTGATCTTCTGCACCTCGTTTACCTCAGGTGGCCTTGAGGTCGACTGGCAGGATGGAAAGCTGGTGATTGTCAAAGAGGGTAAACACCGCAAGTTTGTCCGCAATGTCCAACAGATCACTTTTCACGGTCCCTCTGCCGTAGAACGCAACCAGCCTGTACTGATCGTCACCGAGCGGGCCGTGTTCTCTCTGGAAAAAGAGGGACTGATCCTGCGCGAACTAGCCCCAGGCATCGACCTGCAAACACAAATCCTCAAACTGATGGACTTCACACCAGTAATCCGACTGTAGGAGTGGCTTTACGCCGCGACCAAGCCTGCACGATATTCGGGTCGCGGCATAAAGCCACTTCTCCAGGACCTGGCGGCATCCTACACAATCGTCTGAAGTCGTCCTCTTACTTTCAATACCGCTCCGTCCAACGAGTAGAGCTGATCCAGCAGGCGCACCGCAAAGGTACCTGGACCGGGTGATCCCGCCGCTGCCAACTCGCCTGCCACACTGAACATCAGCGAGGCTGCGGTTGCCGCTACAACAGGGAAATCACACACACCGATAAAAGCGGCTGTCAGTGCTCCCAATGCACAACCTGAGCCCGTAATACGGGTCAACATGGGATCTCCATTGTGAACGGCCACTGCGGACGAGTCTGTTACAATATAATCCGTTGCTCCCGTGACAAACACGACGGACCCGGTATCGGTCGCCAACAATTGGGCCGCCTCCACGGCATCCGCGGACTCCGCCAGGCTATCCACACCCCTGCCCCTTCCCGACGCGCCCGTAAGCGCGAGAATCTCCGATGCATTACCACGAATAATGGTGGGCCGCTGTTCCAACAGCTCGTAGGCAAATCGCGTGCGCACTCCCACCGCACCCACCGCCACAGGATCCAACACCCATGGCTTGCCTGCTTTCACCGCCACAGGAACCGCGTTCAAAATCGCCTGCATCTGCACCTCCGACAAGGTTCCCAGATTGACCAACAACGCATCCGCCACTGACGCAAACTCCCCTGCCTCTTCCGCATGCTCCACCATGGCAGGCGCGGCCCCCGCAGCCAGCAATACATTCGCCGTAAACTGTTTCACCACTTCGTTGGTAAGACAATGCACTAACGGACTGCGCGCACGCAACGCATCCAAGGCACGGATTATATTTTCCAGCAAATCGTCCATCTGTATCTCAGAAGAATATTACCCTTCTTATTATCCAGAATCCCCAGAAAAGCGACTCATATCATTCGTTCTCGTATTATCGATAACGTCTGGCCCTTTCCGATTCCTCAGACCCCGGAACGTATTGGGAATGAAGCAAAGCAGGCTTGCCGCCTTCCGAAAATCCCTATTAGGGTTTTGCCATGCTTACCGCTGAAATTCATACGCACTGTTATGATGTTGTCGTGCTGGGAGCCGGTTCCTCTGGAGTCAGCGCCGCAGTCGCTGCGGCAAAATGCGGCAAACGCACGTTGCTGATCGAGTCCGGCCCCATGGCCGGGGGAGAGCTAATCAGCGGCATGCCTGTGGACGGCGCGGTCAATGCGCGCGGCGAATGGATTCAGGGCGGCGTGTCGCGCGAGTTTTTCGAAGAATGTGAACGGCTCGGCGGATACATCGGCCCAATCAACGACCACCGCCTGATCTATTACGTGGCGTTTGATCCTGAAATCATGAAGGTTGCCGTGGCAAATGTCCTGCACCGCCACGGAGTGGAGCTGTTGCTACATACTTTCGCATACGCGGTAGACACCGATCAGGGTGTGGTCAAGGCCATTGAATTTCTCAGCAAGAGCGTCAAATCGCGGGTCGAAGCGCCGGTGTTCCTCGATTGCTCCGGGGATGGCGATATCGCGGCGCTGGCCGGAGCGGACTATCTCGAGGGAAACGGCCACGGTCAGTATCAGCCGGTTTCGTTGATCTTCTGCCTGAGCGGAGTGGAAACCCGCGAACTACTGGAATTCGCACGCACACACCCGGAATCGCTGGCGCTCGGCGAAAGCGAAACCATGCGCCAGGGCTACACGGACGCGGAACTGGCGGAATCCCTCTACCAACAGGGCCAACCCGCTGTTTTTTTCAAGGGCGACGGCCCGCTACTGGCGCAGGGAATTCGCACTGGTGAGCTGTTCCCCACCGCACTGATCATGATCCAGCCGACTTCCTCCAGCCGCAAGGAAGTCTGTCTCAACGCCACCCGCGTTGCCAACGTGAACGCCACCGACACCCAGGCGCTCTCCCACACGCTCGGCCCGTTAATGGAGCAGGTCATCCAATGTACCCGTTTCATGCAAAACCATGTTCCGGGATTCCGGAACTGCTCTTTTGCCAGGGTCGCACCGCGACTCGGCATCCGTGAAACCCGGCGCATCGTTGGCGAGTATTCACTCAGCCAGCAGGAAGTGCTGGAAGCCCACAAGTCCGACCAGGGAGTAGCCAAAGGCTGTCACCATGTCGACATCCACCAGGACGGCACCGGTCAAATTCGCATCCCGGTGGCAAACGGCGGTTCCTACGATATTCCGTTCGGCTGCCTGGTTCCGAAAAAACTGCACAATGTCCTGGTCGCCGGGCGCTGCGCTTCGGCGGACCGCGAAGCGCACGGCTCCATGCGGGTCATGGGCTCCTGCATGAGCATGGGCCAGGCAATCGGAACCGCCGCCGCGCTGTACATCGATGCCCCCGAAATCACCCGCTTCAACCAGATGCCAGTGCAAACCCTCCGCACCCGCCTCCGCGCAATGGGCGCCGTCCTCGACGGCACCGCCTGATCACTGACGCCCTATCTATAGCATCTATATTTGGCAACAACTCCTCAGTCGATTGCCCCTCTCATCCTTTCCCCAACTGCTCGAATGCCTGACTGCAAGTGGGATAGTGGAATGAGAAGCCAGCCTTTAGCAATTGACCGGGAACCACGCGACGGCTTTTCAGTACCAATTCCGATTCGGTACGCATGAACAACGCGCCGACCTCTATCATCCAGTCATTGGCAGGTAATCCAATCTTCCATCCCAGGCTCTGGCGCAACAGGCGCATAAAACAATGGTTGGTCACCGGATTGGGTGCAGCAATGTTCACCGGCCCTTGCAGATCCGTATCAATCAGAAACTCCACCGCACGCACAAAATCATGTTGATGGATCCAGGAAACAAACTGTACCCCGGAACCCTGCCTGCCTCCCAACCCACGCCGTACAAGCTTCGACAAGACAGGATACACACTGTTCTTCTCATGTCCTAACACCATTGTGATACGCAAAATCACCTGCCGCACGCCAGCAAGCGAGTCTCCCGGCATGGCCTCTTCCCACGCCTGACAAACATCGACCGAAAATCCTTTTCCCTTCTCTCCATTCCATTCATCCATCGATTTCTCCTCTACATCGCGATACCAGGTCGCACTGGCCGCATTCAGCCAGACCCTCGGACCGGAATTCACACGTCGCATCGCTGCCGCCAATGCCCGGGTCGGATTCACCCGGCTTTCCAGTATCTCGCGACGATTTTTCTCATTATAACGACAAATCAGCCCAATTATTGCGCCTGCGCAAACCACTACAGCTCCAAAAAAAACACAGGATAGTTCTCCGTTATATTCCTCCGGAACCGTGATGGACGAAGCAATCAGCATCACCACTACCAACAGAGCTATGAGGATTTGGAGAACAGGCTTCATATTCACGACCTTCCATAAGAGGCATTGGCCTCGTCGAATATCATCTTCATATCACCAGCTATGGCAAGCTTCTATCCCAACGGAATACCTGCATCTTTCACGGTTCAGCGCCCCCTTTTCGCTCCTTTGTGGCTATCTTCATTCATCTGGGAAATCTGCTCCATCTGCGGTTTTTAAAAGAGAGAGCCATCTATCCATATTATTTTGTGCGGAGCGAATGAACAGGCCGCGCAACATTGGCGGCAATTTGTAGCGAACCTGCGTCATGGACAGTTTATGCGATTCGCGACTTTGGTGGATGAATGATCAAAGACTTTGTTTATTGGAACAGGAACGGAGTCGCGTAAGGCTGGTCTTACTCCTGCAAATGCTTACGCAACACATACTGATAGCGTTTCTGGGCTACAATAAACTTTGCATGAATCAGGGCATCATAAGCCTCGTCGAAGATCGTGCGAACTTCTTCATCGGTCATGTCGGCGTGGATACGCGCGGCGTAGTCGGCATAACGTTTGTGAAAATCCGCCACTTTGGCTGCATAGAAATCCTGATCGCCGAGCTGGTTGTCCTTCCAGATTTCAATATAGCCATTGCTGCGCGCGTTCACCTCCTGATTAAAGCTAGCTTTGGCACGGTGTAGTAAACGGCGTTGAATGACAGTACGATTCTCCACCGTCAGGTTTTCAAACACCAGCTCTCCCTGTGTCTCCAGCCAGTGTACGGATTTGCTACCGCCCCAGGTCCATCCTCCCTTTACCCAGTGAATCGGCTCCATGTACCACTTGTCCCCATTCTGCGGCAGTTTCACAAAGGCATCCCAGGTAAAAGACAACAACATCACCACGGCATCCTCCAGCACCCGGGATTCCACTCGGGTGTTGCCATCGGCCACCCGCTTGTTGCGATAGTTGCGGTTATTATACTGAGTGATGGAAATGTCGTCAGCAATCGCCCCATCTGCACCCGTAATCAACGTCGTATAGGGAGCATTCCAGCCCTCCGCCAAAGTGATCTCAAAGCTTCCCAATCCAGCAGCTCCTTCGCGTATCCTGCGCACCTGTTCACGCTCCATCGGAATATAAAAGAAAAAGTAGATTTTCTCTTCATCACAGGATGAGACAAAAAAAGTGTGATCCCCTGACCGCCCGGCTGCCGTTGCAATAGACCCACCGGCTCCGGCCCCGCCTGAACCACCGGTATCCAGACTAATCATACCGCCATCTTCCGTCGTCATCACACGCCCGGTACTGCCCGTGTCGGTATCCATCAGGTATTGCAGGTTATCACCGTATTGACGGTCCAGCACTGCGTGATTTCGCATATCGCGAAAGTATTCACTCTGCAGAAAACCGGTGATGTCCCGCGGTCCGCTTTCCAGAAAGCGCACTTGCAGGGAACGCTTTGGTTCCGGCACCACCCGTTTATTGCGTTCCTCCAGCAGTCGTTCGGCAATCGGATAATCCCCCATGAACATGGCGTACTGCCCAGCTTTCAAAAGAGCTTCGGCATACGCCTTGGCATCAACACCTTGTTCGCTGCGCAACGTCTGGTGAACAGCAGACAGCACGGCTTCCTTCTTTTTTTGGCCATCGATCACTGCGATCGTCGCCAGCCAGCCCAAACGCTCTTCCTGTTTCAAATCAGGAACTTCATCCACAATCCGCCGGGCATAGGTTTTCACTTTCCCATAGTCATGCTGCTGATTGGCACCGTTGATAATATAGCTGTAAAACGTTAGTTTTTGGTTATCCGGCACCTCATCGGCAGAGAATGTTTCACTCAACCAGTTGGCAAAATCCGCATTCGCCATGAACTCCCATGAGCGCACATGGTTGGGGCGCCAATACCTGCGCCCGGCAAACGGCGTAAAGCGGGTAAAACTGGTATTCATCTGCTGGACATGATCTGCGTATTGAGTAAACACCTGTTTCACCACCTCGTAATCATCCATCGCCATCGCCGCATTGAGCCAGTCCCGATAAGCGTTAAACCGCGTATGAGGAGCAGCGTCCGTATCTTCAACAATCAGCCGATAAACCTGTACGGCTCTTCTTAAATCCGCATGTTTCCTCGACTGACCATAGTGCGCGGCCAATGCGGGCAAAGCGCCCTTGCCGTATTGAAGCACCAGAGCAATCTGATCTTCAATCGACTCTTCCAGCAGGGCCCGTCCGAGAATCAACTGGTTTTTCTGTTGCGCATTTGCAGCCGGAAAACCCGTGCGCAAAATCTCATCATAGATCTCTCTCGCCAGGTCGGGTTCCAACTGGCGGGCATACGCCGAGGCCTGATTATAGCGGGCCAGATTCCTGAAATAATCGGTCTGCTGCGGGTGTAATTGTCTCTGCGACTCGAGATCTGCTTCCGCAATTTTCACCGCCTCCGCGAGCGTCTGATTGGCGGCTGCAACATCCATCTTGTTCAACTGCAAATCAGCGATCCTCCGATGTAACTCAATCTGCTGATGCACCGTCAATTCTCCCATCGCCAGTACCTTGCGGTAGTCTTCGATTCCCTGATCGAGCCATCTGTCATAGTAAACATTATCCACCGGACTGGAAAAGCTGCCGGATGGATTTTGCAAACGGTTTAAGGCATCCCCCAACAGCAATACCGCTTCATAACGCTTGTTAGCATCAATGCCCTCCATATCAGTAGCCTGGCGTAATACGACTTCGGCCTCAGCAGTGGTTGCATTGTCGCGTGAATCCAAAATGATACGCCCTAGCTGAACGCGCGCGTCGTACTGTTCCTGAATACCGATTCCCTCAAGCGCCAACGCATCGTGAGCCGCCTCTGCCGCCTCCTTGAACTGTCGTTGCAATTGCAGCAGGGAGGCGGTATTCAGCAACAGCGGAAAACGCTCCGCTACCGTAATGCCGGGAAGAGACAGAGCCTCCCGCCAGCTCTGCAATGCTTCCTCGCGCTGATTATTCCGTCGCAACATTTCTCCCAGCCC
>CAZYDZ010000026.1:0-16834 GCA_964646535.1 uncultured Opitutaceae bacterium | reverse complement strand
CCACGGGCGCGTCAGGAGGAGGCAATCAGACCATGTGGGTCTCAGCGCTGGATGAACGAATCCGCGCCTCCATCCCTGTCGTTTCCGTCGGCTCCTTTGAAGCCTATGTCGGACGCCGCAATTGCATCTGCGAGACACTGCCTGGTGGTCTGCCGCTGGCCGAAGAATGGGAAATCCTCGGCCTCATCGCTCCCCGCCCCCTGCTCATCATCAATGCACTGCACGATCAGCCCGCATTTGGCTACGATGCCATGACACGCACCGCCCGTCCGCTCAAGGAAATCTACCATCATTTGAATGCGTCACAGGATTTTGAAGCACGCATCCTGGATATGACCCATGGTTTCCATCCTCCCGTGCTCGAAGCCATGCTCGGCTGGTTCAAGCACCACCTCTGCGACGCCTCCAGCTCTTCTCCACATCCCCTGCCTGACTGGACACCTCTTCCCGAAGAGATGCTCCTCTGTTTTCCTGAGGGAGAACGGCCTGCCTCCAGCAGTTATCCCGACAACCGCTGCACACTGAGCCAGCTTCAGCACTCTTCTGCTCCCACATCCGCAACCGGAAACCTGCAAACCCTGGCGCGCATCATTGGCTGGCAAGGGGAAGTTTCCACCCCCAAGTGGATTCACCATAAATCCTATTCCAGCGGGATGGAAACAGGGGCATTTCTGTCACCGCGCGGCACGGCGATCCCTGTCACATTAAGCCAGTCGTGGGATGAAAATATCAGCAAGGTCCATATCCTTCTCTCGCCCGAAGGGAAACAATCCCAGTTTGTGCGGGAACAATGGCGGCAACTGGCAACCGACGCAGCAATGGTCATCAACATGGATCTCCCGGCAACTGGCGAACTCGCATGGGAACAGGAGCCCCTGGTGGCCAACACCCGCCTGCACGATGCCGCCCGTGCATGCCTCTGGCTCGGCTACACCCTGGTCGGCGAATGGGCCGAAACCATCTCTGCCCTGTGCATGCTGATCAAACAAAAAACACCCAAGGCCACACTGACTATGATCGCCGACCAAGAGGCTGCTTTTGCCGCGTTGCTTGCACGCACCCTGCAACCTCTCCCCTTGCTGCGTATCACCGAGCATGACACCCCCGCATCCTTGCAAGACGAAGAAACCATGCAGTGGAAATCGCGCTCTCTCGCCTGGATTGTCCCGGGGTTCCTGCAATGGGGAGACCTCGACAATCTGCGCCGCCGCTGATATGTCACACAGGGTCGTCATTACAGGAAGCGGTCCCAACGGTCTTGTAGCAGGAATTCAACTACAGAAGGCAGGCTATAGCGTGGAAATACGCGAGGCCAGCTCCTCCATTGGAGGCGGAATGCGCACCCGCGAACTGACCCTGCCCGGATTCCATCATGATGTCTGCTCAGCGGTCCACCCGATGGCTCTCTGGTCCCCTGTCTTTCAGCAAATGCCGTTGGAAGCCCACGGACTGTGCTGGGTTCATCCCGAGATTCCCCTCGCCCACGCATACACACCCGACCAGACGGTCTGTATGCACCGCTCGCTGGAGACAACATTGACAGAACTGGGCAGCGATGCCGACAGCTACAAACGATTGTTTCTACCACTCATTCAAAACGAATGCCGCCTTGTGCACAATGTGCTCGCCCCCTTGCGCTGGCCACACCATCCGCTCACAATGGCGCGCTTCGGAGCCAGCGCGGGCCTGCCGGCAACCTGGCTGGCGCGCCGTTTTCGTAATCAACAAACACGGGCTCTTTTCGCTGGCAACGCCGCACATTCCGTCCGCCCATTGCAGCATACCGCAACCTCTGCCGTGGGTATCCTGCTGTCATTAATCGGTCATACCCACGGCTGGCCCATTGCGGCAGGCGGCTCCCAAAATATTGCAAACGCGCTTGCAGGCTACTTCGAATCTCTCGGCGGAACCCTGGTGACCGACAGCCCTGTTCATTCCTTGCAAGAGCTGCCTGACGACGTCATCAAACTGTTCGATATCAGCCCCCGCAATCTGGCCCGTATCGTCGGCGACGGCTTCAGCAACCGCTACCAGAAACGTCTTTTGCGCTATCGGCACGGGCCAGGCGTTTTCAAAATCGACTGGGCCTTGTCCGGGCCCATTCCGTGGCGCACAGAAGCCTGCCACAAGGCGGGAACCGTTCATGTCGGCGGCTCCATCGAGGAAATCGCCGAGTGGGAAAAGGGCTGCTGGACAGGGAAGTTAGGCAAACAGCCGTTTATATTGCTTTCTCAACAGAGTCTGTTTGATCCTTCCAGGGCTCCCGCAGGACACCATACGGGGTGGGCTTACTGCCATGTGCCACACGGCTCGAATATCGACATGACCGAGGCTATCGAAAACCGTATCGAGGAATTCGCTCCCGGGTTCCGCAAAAGGATATTGCTGCGGCACACCATGAATCCTGTCGCCATGGAGGCCTACAACGCCAATTACATCGGCGGCGATGTCATCGGTGGCGTCCAGGACCTGTCCCAAATCTATGCGCGCCCTGTTTCCTTGTTTTCTCCCTATGCCACTGAACGAAAGGATATTTTCCTCTGTTCCGCCTCCACCCCGCCTGGGGGAGGTGTCCACGGCATGTGCGGTTACCATGCAGCTCAAGCGGTCATCGCCGCATTTCAATAACACGGCCAACATCAAAAAAGCACAATAAAAGATCAATAAAAAGGAAGATACCTCCTGTGAATTTTGATATTATGGATGTCATTTAAACCAGACAGTATCCATGACACAATTACGAGTCGCCATTATCGGCTGCGGCCAGATTAAAGATCAATACGGACAGCATATCCTCCGCTATCCGGAAACCCTCAAGATAGCGGGAGCCACCGATTTAGACCCTGCCCGCGCGCAGGATTTCTGCCAAAAATATGGCGGCAAGGTCTATCCAGACATTGATTCGGTTCTGAATGATCCAGAGGTTGATGCCATTGTCGATCTAACCATTCACCACGCCCACTTCGACGTCAACAAACGCGCGCTGTTGGCAGGCAAGCACGTGTTCACGGAAAAGCCAATGGCGCTGACCTTCGCCCAGGCCAAAGAGCTACGCGATCTCGCCAAACAGTGTAACCGTCATCTGCTGTCCGCTCCCACTACCTACCTGAGTGAAGGGATTCAGACCATGGGGCGCATTTTGCAAACAGGAAAAATCGGTGACCTGCGCCTGATCTATGCAGAAGTCAACTGGGGACAGATTGACCGCTGGATCGGCAGCCCTGCCCCCTACTTTACGGTTGGCCCACTGCTGGACGTCGGAGTTTATGCATCATGGCGCTGACCTATCTGCTCGGGCCAGTCAGCAAGGTATGGGGATTTTCGCATATTCTGAAAAATCCACGCTTTACGCCCAAGGGAGATCCGTTCCCTGTCACCGCTCCAGATTTCACTACGGGCATCATGCACTTTGCCAGTGGCGTGGTCTGCCGAATCACCACCAACTATTACGTTCCCACGAATAATCAGCCGCATTTGCGTGGGTTCGAGTTTCACGGCGACCAAGGAAGCTACTCGATCAACGATTATCACAACTTTGACGGCATCTGCCAGTATATGCCCTACGCGCGAGCCGCTATTAATGTTCCCTTGCTGCGCCCTGCCGAACTGCCCATGAACCGTGCCATCGCACTGTCTGACCTCGCCGAAGCGATCCGCGATAACCGCACCCCGATATGCTCGACCGACCACGCAGTACACGTCGTCGAGGTCATGGAGTGCCTGCAGCGCTCCCATGAGGAACAACGCACCATCGAACTGACCTCTACCTGCCCCGCATTATCATTGTTGCCGTGGGCACAACAGGCCGAGTTGGTGATTCCTGAACCCGCCTGACCTTTCATCCATCCCATTATGAATACAGACACCATGAGTGACCTTTCTGCTCCTCTTCTGATCGGCTGGGCGGAAATTGACATCACCCCTCCCAAACTGCCCATTGTTCTTGCAGGACAGTTTCATGCCCGTCTTTCCGAAGGTGTACTCTCTCCTCTCAAGGCCAGTATCTGTGTGCTGGAAAACGGCGATGAACAGACCGTGTTCGCCTGTTGTGATGTTGTCTCCATCTCTGCCGATTTATATGCCCAGGTGCGTAGCCGACTCGTGCAATCGCTGCCCGAAATCAACCCTGACAAACTGGTTTTGCACGCCACCCACACGCACACGGGACCAAACGTGATCACGGGAGCTGACTCGATCCTCGGCAAGGTTTCCGCAGATGATTACGGAGTCGACCTTCCTGTCGGTTATTCCTCCGCTGAAGGTATCGAATGGATTGCTACACAACTTTTGCTCGGCATTGAAACTGCCTGGAAATCCCGCCAAGCGGGTGGTATCGCATTCGGACTGGACTACGCAGTAGTCGGCCGTAACCGTCGCTGGGTGGATAAGGATGGCAATGCCTACATGTATGGGCTTCACGGTGACAACAAGGAGATATTCCGTCACATTGAGGGTTACGAAGATCACAGTATCAACCTGCTCGCTACTTATGATGCGCAGAATCAATTGACGGGTCTGATCGTCAATATTCCCTCGCCCTCACAGGAAGTGGAAGGCATTTATCTCGTCTCTGCCGATTTCTGGCATGAAACACGGGCTGAACTACGCAAGCGGTTTGGAGAGAAAATCTTCATTCTTCCCCAAGTCAGCTCCGCGGGAGATCTGACTCCCCACCTGATCTTTGAAAATGCTGCGCACGAGCGCATGCTACAACTGCGCAAACACACGGCCCTACAGGAAACCGCCAATCGTATCAGCGATGCTGTCGGCAGAATCCTGCCCGCCATCCGTGAGACCATTACACAAAACCCTGTTTTCAAGCACCGGACAGATACTATTTCTCTTACCGCCAACCCATTGACAGAGAAAGACGCACAGGAAGCACAACAAGAGGCAAACCGGTTGCTCGAACGACATCGGCAACTTCTGCAGGAAATTCAGGAAAATCCTGGTTTGAAAAAGGAAAATCCACGCTGGTACGTAGGGGCTTCAGCAGCCTGGCGAAGAGCCAAATGGCACATGGCAGTGGTCGAACGCTACGAACACCAGAAGACCAACCCTCTATTCCCTGTCGAGGTTCACGTAATCCGCCTGGGTGACATGGCCTTTGCCACCAATCGGTTTGAGCTGTATCTCGACTTTGGTGTCCAGATCAAGGTGCGCAGTCCCGCTATCCAGACTTTTCTGGTACAACTGGCTGGAGGCGGCACCTATCTGCCCAGTCTGCGTTCTGTTCAAGGTGGCGGCTACGGCTCCGTACCCGCCAGCAACACGGTCGGACCACAGGCAGGACAGGAACTGGTCGAGCATACCTTGCAGAAACTGCGCGAGCTGTTCCTGTAGGAGCAGCGTTATACCGCGAACCGAACGTGGGGTGGGTGTCGCGTGAGCCTCTCTCGCCTGCCTATTTCCCGCAACTGCACTCTCCCTCGGCGCATTCGCACACGCCTGGCTGCAACTCAAACACCACGCTTACATTGGCGCGAATCTCGATCTGGCCAAATGCAATTGTCGGTCCTGATGCGCCGTCACTCTCAGCAGACAAAGCCATGGCGCGCATAGCCCCATACCCGACGAGCTGAGGGCCAACCTGCGACTCGTCGGGTATATCAAGCGGCTGCTTCACTGTCCGCCCCAGTACAGCGGCCATTTTATCCGCTTTCTCCTTGGCGGCAATCAAGGCTTTCTCACGTGCCTGTTCGCGGAATTTGGCCAGTTGCGTGGTCTCAAAATTCACGCCCCTCATCACGTTCACCCCAGCCTCCATTGCGGCTACAATCACTTCCTCCACCTTATCCAGATCCTTGAGAGTCACTACAAAAACATTGCGCACCTGATAACCGACAAACTCCTGCCGTCGTCTCTGATTGTTGTATTCCCAACTGGGTTCCACCGTCAGTCGCTGGGTCTGAATGTCATCGTCATTTACTCCCGCCTTCCTGATGGCGGCCAGCGCCTTGCTCACCACCACATTATTGGCCTCCTTCGCAACGTTGGCCTTGGCATCATTGGTCTCCACCCCGAAACTGATTGTCGCCTTATCAGGCTTTGCATACACAATCGCCTCTTCAGATACGGAGATTTTCGCGCGCGGATCATACCCTTGTCCCCAACACCAGGAGACTGCAACCAACGATAATACCCAAACAACAAAGATTTTTTTCTTCATAACAACAACCTTTCCTTAAGCAGAATCCTATGTTGAGGTTCCGAGCATGGCAAGACGCCTTTCTCGCTCTTCGCCGTTGATGGTTTTGTGCTTATTTTTGCGAGCATCGTGAAGGTAATTCCATTTTAGACACGATATTATGGCAACATGAACAAACCTCTAAAAACTGCTATTGTAGGCTTGCGCGGTATTGGTCAAATACACCTGCGCGCACACATGGACGATTCCCTCTCCGATCTGGTCGCTGTCTGCGACGCATTTCCAGGGCGCACGGATGACATCAAGGAAAAATACCCTAACCTGAAGACTTACACCTCCCTGCAGGCCATGCTGGAACACCACCCCGAGATCGACGTGGTCGATGTCTGTACCGGCGGTTACGAAAACGGGGGCTGGCACTTTGAGCCTACTATGGAAGCTCTCGCCGCAGGCAAACATGTGCTGGTGGAAAAACCGATGAGCAACGATATTTCGGAAGCTCGCGAAATGGTTCGTTTCGCACAGGAAAAAAACCTCTATCTGGGCTGTAATCTCAATCACTACTTCACGCCTCCCGCGGAAGAGGCACGCCGCCTGATGGATGAAGGAAAAATCGGCGAACAAATTTACTGTCTGCACCGCATGGGATTCATCGGCGGGGTGGACACCTACAAGGCGGGCAGCTCAGGAGCGAATTTTGACGGACACCCCTACGCTCACCTCAAGGCATTCCTGGCTCATCCGTTCAGTTTGCTGCGCTACTTCTGTGGCGACATCACGCATATCCAGGCTTTTCTGGACCGCCCCTCCTTCCGCCGCGCTGCGGGAGACGACATGATTTCGATCGCCAGTATCCACGTCAAATTCCGCAACGGCGCCTCAGGCTACCTGTTCAGCTCACGCGGGGATGTCACCATGGGTCTTGGCGGCTGGTGGAGCTTTGAATTGGGTGGAACCAAGGGAACCTTCTGCATCGAAAACTGTGTCGAAAAACTCACCTACTACCAAGCTCCTCAACCAGGGGAAAGCCATGGATTGGGCCAGCAACCCCAGCCTGTTGTAACGGAGAGCGGGTTAAAGGATTTCGGCAACACGTTCCCGATTCGCATCCACGCCTTCCTGGAGGATGTCTCCAAGGGTGTGCCCATGGACAAGCTGCGCGCTTCGGGACGCGATGCGCTGGCCACTCTGGAGTACACATTCGCCGCGATTGAATCCTTTGAAAACGGCAGTGAACTGGTGCGTCCTCACCCGCTACCCGCTGCCAAACGCGACATCACCGACCAAGTCTGAAACTCTGTAAACCCATTCCTGCCATGATCCGATTAGGTGCCAATTCCGTTCTCTTCGGAGGACATTCTATCAACGATGCCTTCCGCGTCCTTAAAACCGCCGGTTACGACGGGATTGAGATTTCTGCAATTTGGGGCATGAGCCAGCACTTTGTCATTGAGGACTGGCGCAACTATGCCCCATCCCTTAAAAAGTGCATTGCGGAATACGACCTGCCCGTACTGGCCATGGAACAGCCGAATTCCGCGCTCGATGTGATGGAAACCTCGTTTCAGGCGGCAGCAGAATGTGGTATTCCCATTATTAACGTCGGCCCGGGTGGAAAAAGCAATGAACCGGGCTCGCTGGAGGCCCGCATTGAGCACTTTGCCGCATTAGCCCAACGGGCGGAACACCATGGCATCGTTGTCTGTGTAAAAGCCCATGTGGGGGCAGCCATATACAACACACCCACCACGCTTCAATTACTGAAAGCCGTTCACTCGCCTTACTTCGGCCTGGATATGGACCCGAGCCACATATACCGCGCAGGGGAAGATCCTGTTGAAGCCCTGCGCAGCGTGATTCAACGGGTGCGTCATGTTCACATTCGCGACTGTCCAGGACGCGAACAGAACCCTGGAACACCCACCCAGCAGACCAATGGCCGTGGCGCCATCAATCTCAGCGGATACATTTCCGTTCTTCATGAATACGGCTACAAGGGCCCTGTCGACCTGGAGATCATTGGAGCCAAAGAACGATCCCTGGAGGATTGCGCGATCATTGCCGCCGAAGCGCGCGGACACATGCAGGCCTGCCTGCAGTTCTGTGGCGCCAGATAACCTTTATTCTACCCAATCTCATTAACCGCCTCTCATCATGAAGCCCAATATTCTCTTAATCGCTGTCGATTCATTGCTCGCCACGCACATGGGGTGCTATGGCTATAAACGCAATACCACGCCACACATTGATGCCTTCTCCTGCGAAGCCACTTTGTTTGAAAATACCTTTTCCCCACACGTACCCACCACCCCCGCTTACGCATCCATGCTGACAGGCAAGGATGCGTTCGGGACCGACTGTGTCGCCTTGCGCCACAAGGGGAGCCTGCTGGAGGACATCCAGACATTGCCTGAAATCCTCGGCAAAAAAGGCTATCATACGGTCTGTGTCGGCTTTACCGGCAACCCTTCCTCGCGCGGGTTTCAGGAGTATCTGGATTTTAACGGATGGTCCTCCGATACTCCGGATGGCAGATCCCACAAGGCCGAAAACCTGAATGAGGTATTCCTGCCCAAGCTGGACGAACTGGCGGAACAAAAGAAACCGTTCTTCGTCATGCTGCGGCACATGGACCCCCACTCTCCCTATCTGCCACCTGAACCTTTCTCCTCCATGTTTTATCAACAGGATCCCACCGATCCCCAATATAAGACCATGGATCCCGTATGGGCATTCAAACCCTTTGCCGACTATTTCAAATCGTGGATTCCAGGCAATGTCACCGATGCAGAGTATGTGATTGCCCAATACGATGGCGCCATCGCCTACATGGATGCCTGCATTCAGCAAATATTTGCGCGCCTTGAGGCGCTTGGGCTCGCTGACAATACGATTGTCGTCCTCAATGGAGACCACGGCGAAACCTTGTACGATCACGATTGCTACTTTGATCACCACGGGATCTATGATGTCACACTGCGGGTTCCATTGATCATACGCGCTCCAGGCCAGCTCCAGGCTGGCGCCAGAATCCCGGGTTACAACCAGCACAAGGATCTGGTTCCCACCCTCCTCGAACTGGCAGGAATCAAAAGCAGCGCCAAATTCGATGGCAAAAGCCTGTTGCCCATGGCAAGGGGAGAAGTCACCAGCCACGAATCCTCGTTCTACCTCACCGAGTGCACCTGGATGCGCAAGCACGGCTGGCGCACACCCGAATGGAAACTGATTATCGCGTTGGAGCCCGATTTCCACTTCAAACCGGAAATCGAACTCTACAATCATGTTACAGATCCCGAGGAAAATCATAATGTGGCAGACAAATACCCGCACATCGTGCAGGCTTTGCGCACGGAAATGGAAAACCATATCCGACGCCGCACCAAAGCCACCAAACGTCCGAATCCAATAATGAACCAACCAGGCTGGCACGGCCGGGAAAATATCGATTATTTCACCTCCAGCGAACAGGCCTATAATACCCTGCATATCGGCAGTTCCAAACAGGCCGCCAAACTCCAGTCGAAGTCCAAGAAATCATAATCCTCCCAGTCTTCGCGATGAGTTCCAAACAACAAAAAGTGGCTGTCGTGGGCATGGGGCCTATCGGTAACCTGCACTCACACATCTATACGGAAACGGAAGGAGCACAGCTGGTCGCTGTATGCGACAGGGATCGCTCACGCGCTGACGCGGGTGCCGAGCGCTTTGGGGTTCCTGCGTTTTATTCTGTCGAAGACCTGCTGCGCAACATGGATTGTGATGCAGTCAGCGTGGCCACTGGCGGAGATGAATACGGCAGCGATCATTACGAACCCACTATGCAGGCGCTACAAGCCGGTAAACATGTACTGGGGGAAAAACCGATATCCAATGACACCCGCCAGGCCCGCGAAATGGTTGCTCTGGCACAGGAAAAACAACTCTGCTATGGTATCAACCTGAACCACCGTTTTACTCCAGCCGCACAGTTGGCCAGAAAATGGGTGGACGAAAACAAGTTGGGACACCTGCTGTTTGTCAATGTCAGCATGTGGATCCACAATCCGCGTGAAACCTCTCCATGGTTCCAGATTAAAGCGCTGCATCCGCACACCATCAATCTGATCCACTACTTCGCAGGTCCTATCAAGAAAGTCCACTGCTTTGCCACCAAGGCGCCTGGAAGAAAAATCTGGTCCACCGCACAATTCAACCTGTTGCTGGAAAACGGCGCCGTGGGACACTTGTGCGGCAGCTACGATATTGCACGGGGGCATCCCATGGAACGCGTGGAGGTCGCTGGCCTCAACGGCCGTTTTGTCATTGAGGACATGTACCATCAGGCCACGCTATACCCTGCAGGCAACCTGGAGAAAACGGTGTACACCAATCCTGTCTTTGGCGGCATGCGCAGCTTTGACGACACCTTCCGCAATCGTATCCATACTTTTGTGACACAATTGAACGAGGGCACCGATCCCGACAAGATCGACGGCTCAGGACGCGAGGGGCTCGCAGCACAACTGGTGCTGGATGCAGCCATTCGCTCCATTCAGGAACACGCTGAAATCGAAGTAGCGCATCTTGACTCATGAATCCTTACGATCTCTCCAACATAATCACGATCATTGGTCGCGGTCATTCAGGCACACGCGCTATTTCCCATACTCTCAGCGCCAGCGGCGTCGATATGGGAAAGCCATTGAATGGATCCGGTGATCTGCTTCCCGCCCAGCCATTATATGATGCCTGCCGCATTATTGCGCCGTATGTCCACTATAAAGGGAATCAGCAATGGGATTTCTCCGCCCTGCATACCATGCCGATTCCAGATTCGTTTGTCCAATTGGTAAACCAGTACCTGACCGTGCCATTGGCGTCGAAGTCGCCGTGGAGAGGATGGAAACTCCCTGAAACCACTTTGGTTTATCCATGGATCGTTCGCATGTTTCCCAACATCAAATATATCTATTGGATCAGGGATCCTCGGGATTCCATACTCAATGGGCACCTGACGGATAACCTGGCTGATTTCGGTATTACTTACGACCACACTTCAGACATCTATCAGCAGCGCGCCATCAGTTGGAAATACCAGACTGCGATATTCCACGCCACGCCCAAACCCAAGCATCTGTTGACCGTTCGGTTTGAGGATTTTGCCCTGCAGCAGGAGGAAACATTACAGAAAATAGAAGCGTTTCTCGGATTGCCCCTGCAACGGATTCCCGTAGACCACAGCGCTGTTTACCGCTGGAAAAAACTTTCCGATAGTTCTTTTCTCCCCTATTGTGCGAAAGAAGCCGCATTCTGGGGATACGAAATCTGATTGATCTTATGATACGCAAAGCCTTTATCATGCACGTCCATCCAGGACAACACGAAGAATACGCCAGGCGTCACCAACCGATCTGGGCTGAATTGGAACAGACCTTGAAACAACACGGCGTTCACACGTATTCCATCTTCCTGAATGCCCCGTTAAACCAACTGTTTGCCTACGTCGAGTTTGCCAGCGAAGAGCAGTGGCAGGCGATCGCTCAAACCGAGATTTGTCGCAAATGGTGGCAACACATGTCACCCATTATGCCTTCCAATCCCGATCACAGCCCCGTATCCGTCGAAATACCCGAAGTATTTCACTTGTCCTGACCTGACTTGCCGCTCTCGGGCAGGATGTATGGTTTCTGCCATTCACGGGGGCTCATGCCTACCACAGAGCGGAATTGACGACTGAAATAATTGCTGTCACCAAAGCCTACCAGCTCGGCAACCTCCCCTATGCGTCGCTTTGAGTTCTTCAATAAACGCTTGGCCCGCTCTATTCGTAAATGCAGGAGATGCTCGATCGGCGATCTCCCCACAACCTTTACGAACTCGCGAAACAGTGTGGCTTCGGACATGCCCGCCAGATCGGCCAATTCACTGATCTGGTGTGAAGAATCAAGATTCTCCTCCAGATAGCTAAGTACGCGGCTCAATCCACCCACATTACCCGAATTTTTACCCGACGCCCCGTACGCGCGCGACAAATACAATACGATTGACGACAACCAGGCCATGGAAGCGAATTTGTATCCAACAGTTTTCGATCTCAACTCCCGCTCCAACGAGGAAACCAGTACCAGTAGTTCGTCCAACTGCACTTCATTCAATCGCAGGTGATTCTTGAAATGGGTGCTGCCGCGCAGATGCGGCTCCACTTGAAACAACGCCTGATAGCCTGGAATCGTTCCGACATCCATTTTGGGCAGCGATATCCGGTCCCAATCCAGCAGCAGATTAATCAACTCCAGTGACTGCGGCTCCTCATAACCGTGCTGCGTATTGCCCAGAATCATAAAAACATCACCCGCCTCAATACGATACCTCTGGTCTTCCACGCGATGTATGGCCCGCCCCGATGTAATGATCACCAGCTCGCCAAAATCATGCAAATGATTCGTGGTTGGCAGGTGATTCTGAATCTTAATCACCTGCATTCCCACGG
The DNA here is from genome assembly GCA_964646535.1 of uncultured Opitutaceae bacterium. Taxonomy (GTDB): domain Bacteria; phylum Verrucomicrobiota; class Verrucomicrobiia; order Opitutales; family UBA2995; genus CAZYDZ01. The sequence goes on along the minus strand of CAZYDZ010000026.1, from coordinate 4,214 downwards.
CTTCATCATGTATGAGCCTCTTCTTGCGCAGACATAAAATCTTCTTTTTCGCAGTCATCTTCCTTGTCGGGCACAAGCTCCTGTTAATGAGATGCCACTCCCTTCCCGTCAACAGGAAAGAGAGCTGAGTTCATCTGTTCGATTAATCTGGATACATTTTCTCATGACATCTCCTGCGATACTGCACTGGCGTCAATTCATGGTGTTGGCGAAACCTCAAATAGAACTGTGACAGGCTGTCGAACCCACAATCCATGGCAATGTCCGCAATTTCCTTTGTGGATACCTCCAGTAGAATCGCCGCATGGTGCATTTTCAGCTCCTGAGCATACTCCTGTACCGTTTTTCCGTAACAACGGCGGAATTCCCTGGATACATGTTCGACGGATTTGCCACACAGCGGATAGAATCCTGCGGCGCCCTTGCGAAAATGTTCCACGCTTTTGAACAGATGATGCGCATCATTCAGCCATTTCGGAGCATCGCCCGCACTCTCTCCACCTCCCCATCTCCCTGCTTCCGCAATGACATTCATCAGGAAACGCTCAATATTGAAATGGTGGGTGGGGGCATTCACCAGTGTCACGGCATCATGCGCCAGCCGCTCCATCCTCGCCCCGTCGAAATGCACGAAACGTGGCATCTCCCCATCCTCCCCATACACCCCCTTATCCCCATGGAAGTATCTTTCACACAATGCTTTATATATGCTCCACTGAAATGCGATATTCACAATCCAAAATACTTTCCTGCCATCCGTCGAATGTAAGCTGTGTACGTCACAGGGGCGCAACCAGGCACAATCCCCTTTTCTCATCATCTGCTCCCTCCCGTTGATGCGGTGGAGCATCTCTCCGCGGGCCACCCAGAAAATCTCACCAAAACTGTGACCGTGTAACGGGTAGGCGATTTTACCCGCCATCTTGTGGCTGCCCACAGAGTACAAATAATGTAGTTGATTGATAATCATCACTCTCAACCCATCTTACATCAAATATCCGCAATAAAATATCAATTTAAAAGAGGATAACCATCAACACAGTTTGCTATAGTGGGATATGTTTCCACCTCTCCCGTAAGATGCCTTCACGACAAGCAATCGGTATCACTCTGCTGGTATATTACAGAAGCTAAGATTATACCGTGATCCTTAGTATTGCGGCTGTCTGTAAAAACACTATCCTGAAACCATTCGGAATAATGTATGTCTGAATTCCGCATCAGGAACAGGTCATGAAATCCAAACTTTATATTATCTGCGTGGACGACGAAGCCCCCGTGCTGGAAGCCGTCGAAAGGGCGCTGGCGCCTCTTGAAGATTCCTTCCCCATTGAATCGGCGTCCAATGTGGACGAAGCGCGCTCCGTCGTTGAGAAAATCGCCAGGGACAATAACCGTATTGCCCTCATTTTCTGTGATCATCTCATGCCCGGGACACGCGGGGTCGATTTCCTGATTGAACTGAATCAAAACAAGTCGACGGTCGCCACTCGCAAAGTCCTGCTGACAGGTCAGGCTGGCCATCAGGATACCATAGAGGCCATTAATCACGCCAACCTGCACCACTATATCAGCAAGCCGTGGAATACCCAGGAGCTGCTTGCCGTCGCCCGTAAGCAGTTAACGGAGTATGTGCTCTCTGAAAAGATTGATCCCACCCCATATCTGAGCATACTGGACACGGCCCAGCTCACAGAGGCCATTTACCGCAAGGGGCTTCTCAGCGATCGCTAATTACAGTGTCGCACACACACACAGACCGTTCGAATGGGTTGGAGTCCATTCGGTTGCTGCTGGATCGCTCTCCCATTTTACGCGATGCCGTGGTCTACCTTCCCGCAGGAACAACCATCCTCAACGAGGGCGACCATAATTCCTCCATATACATTCTGCTGGAGGGTGAGGCCACGCTCCACAAACGGGACCATCAGGGGCGCAGTATACAGGTGGATCACTTCAGGCCTGGCGCCTTCCTTGGGCTGACTTCCTTCTGGAGCGAAACCCGCAGTTTCGTTCAGTCCATATCCGTCACCGAGGTCAAATGTCTTAAGCTGGACCGCCAGACATTCGATTCCCACATGCAGGCTGGTGATGATTTCAGCCGATCGCTGCAAACCCTTTTTATCGATAACTTGAGCGAACGTTACCGCCGTATGGTCAATTTGAACCTGGAGGTGGTCACGCTCAGCCAAGCCCTCAAGGAAGAACGCAATCAACTGCAGCAAGCCATTACGGATCTGGAACAGACCCAGAATCGTCTCATCCACCAGGAAAAACTGGCTACGCTGGGGCAGCTCCTGGCTGGCATTGCCCACGAAATCAACAATCCTTGCGCCGCCCTGATCAGCAGCTCCGAACATCTGATTGGGGTATTGCACACGCTGTTTCACTCAGGCTCACCATTGCGTATTTCCCACAAATCAAGGGAGCTGTTTCAGGCGGGTCTGCACAGTAACTTTCTCGACAGCGGTGAAAAGCGTGAACGGATTTCCCGCATCGAACGGCAATACCCGGCAATATCCCGTTCTTTTGCAAGACGCCTGGCACAGCTTCCAGACACATTTCTCCAGCCATTGCTGAACTCGTGCCCAAACGAAGCACAACTGCAAAATGAATGGGAAGACTCCCTGGCTTTTTTTGAAACAGGGCTGTTGCTGCACTCGGTACACTTGTCAGGTCAACGTATTGGCGATCTGGTGGCTAGTTTGAAAAATTACGGACGCCAGGGAGGAACCATGCGTGAACTGGTGGATATTCGCAAAAGCATTGAGGATACCTTGCGTGTCCTGCACCATAAACTACAGCCTTACACTCTTCATCTGAATATCCCTGAATTGCCTCAGGTATGGATACATTCGGGAGAAATCAGTCAGGTATGGACGAACCTTTTACTCAATGCAGTCGATGCCATGGGCAGTCACGGCGATATCAATATCAAGGCCTCGGCAAGCAGCCACTTTATCCAGATACAAATTGCCGATTCAGGCCCAGGTATTCCAATGGAGAACCTGGAGAAGATTTTTGAGACCAACTTTACCACCAAAAACAGCAGCAAATCCTTCGGCCTGGGTCTTGGCCTGACCATCTCCCGCAATATTATCACAAAAAACGGTGGGGCGATTGAAGCGGCCAACCGCGCAGAAGGTGGCGCCATTTTCACCATACGCCTGCCCATCGCATCACAAAATTAACCCTTACATGCATACAACCATCCAGACCGCACTTAAATCCATTCAGGATCGCATCGCCAAGGCGGAACAAAAGTCTGGCCGCCCGTCTGGCAGCGTCACACTGCTTCCAATCAGTAAGACTTTTGGCGAACAAACAATCCGCGCCGCGGTGGATCTGGGACTGAATCGGCTGGGGGAAAACAAGGTACAGGAGATTCGTGCAAAATTTCCCCTCCTGGAGGATTGCCATATCCAATGGGTAATGGTCGGACATCTGCAAACCAACAAGGCAAAAGATATCGCCCTGATGGCCTCCGAAGTGCAGTCCCTGGATCGAGTCGAACTGGCAGATGCACTGCATAAACGTCTGGAATCACTCGACCGCACACTGAAAGTCCTGGTCCAGGTGAAAACTTCCTCGGAACCGAGCAAATACGGTCTTGATCCATCTGAGCTGATCCCTTTTCTCCGCTATCTCTCCAGCAAAACACCCCGTCTGCAAGTCGAAGGGCTCATGACCCTGGCCATCCACTCAGATGACCCCACCCTGGTTCGTCCCTGCTTCCGTCTGTTGCGCGAACTGCAAGATCAGGCACAACAGGAAAATATTCCCAATGTTTCACTGCAGCGTCTCTCCATGGGTATGAGCAATGACTTTGAACTCGCCATCGAGGAAGGCTCCACTGAAGTACGGGTCGGCACCGCCCTGTTCGGCTCGCGCTCAGACCAATATCAGGATTACTGGCCTGAACCCAGCCCTCCACGCGATACATGACGTATCCGATAAAGCCTCTCCGAAAAACCTCCCACTGTCTTAAAATCCTGCGCCAGACGCTTCATTTGGCGATCCAGTAAAGTACTCGCCACAGCAATCAGGACCAGGACCGCATTGGCAGAGTACTCGGGATAGGGGTGGACAGTGGACGAAGTGGACTTTGTGGACAGAGTGGACACCTGAAAAGACGCTCGCGAGACACGCCTGCTTTTGCTAGGCGCCAGATAGCCCACACCCTGTCCACCCTGTCCACCCTGTCCACCCTGTCC
>CAZYDZ010000025.1:16052-16939 GCA_964646535.1 uncultured Opitutaceae bacterium | reverse complement strand
GTTCGGCAACGGCTTTTCCTGTTCTGGGGCCAAAACCGAGCAGGTAAAGATCGTCCACTACCACGACTTTGCCTGCTTTGCCAGCGGGGGTTTCCGCCAACCCGGGATTTTTCAACAATGCCTCCTTGCCGCCCGCTGCTTGCAGGCCGCGAGTAGTGACCAGGATGAAATCGGGTGCTGCGACAACCGCAGATTCTGCGGTTAGCGGTTTATATCCACTGAATCCCTGTACCGCATTGGTGGCTCCTGAAATACGAATCATTTCATCTGCGGCAGTATTCGCTCCCGCGACATTCAACATGCCACCTCCACGGCTGTAGAGAAACAGAACCTTGGGAGCTTGCTCGATCTGGTCGACAAGGGTTTTGGCTTGTTTCAGATCATTCTGCAGGGTCTGAACCAATGCTTCTGCCTGTTCTTCGCGTTTTAGCGCCTTGCCCAACTCAAGGATACGCTGTTCCGTTGCCTGCACGGTATATTCCGCGGTCAGAGTGACAACGGGAACCTCAAAGGAACGGATTTGCTGTATCACAGGCGGTGGGCCCGCTTCTTCTGACAGCAGAATCAAGTCCGGTTTCAGCGACAGGATGCCTTCGGCTGAAAGATTGCGTGAATAGCCGACAATGGGATGTTTGCTCGCGTTTGCTGGATAAACACTGGAGAGATCGACTCCAACCAGTTTGTCGTTTGCACCCAGGGCATACACAATCTCAGTCAGTGTCCCGTTAGTGGAAACGATGCGTTCGGGGGCTGTGGACTCTGCCGCATGGGAAGTGACCGCAGTCCATGCGAACCCGAGCAGTGTGATCAACAGACAAGGATTGATTTTCATAATGATTTCTCCAGTTCAGCCACCACTGCGCGCCAGTTTTCGTCTTCGGGTTGGC
>CAZYDZ010000025.1:2571-16042 GCA_964646535.1 uncultured Opitutaceae bacterium | reverse complement strand
AGTTCAACCCCGTTGGCATCGTAGAGTTCGATGGAGGTGACGATGCCATCCCTGGTGGGTTTACGTACCACCCATGCGGAATTTACCAGCTCAGTCTGCAGGTGCAGGTTAAAACTCTGATCCAGCACATTCAGCCATTCCTTGCCAGCGAGTTCGATTGTTTCAATACGGGATACCGGGCCCGTATGAATCTGAATATTCCCTTCGTTGCCGACGAATACCATGATGGGTAATTCAGACGCGGCGACCATGCGTAGCAAAGGTTCGGCGACAGTACGGTTGATTTTTTTGGCAAACCCTTGCGGGGCCAGCCTGGCGGCCTGTTCGCGACCGAGACGGAAACGGCGCAAAAGCATGAAGTAGTCATGTGTGTCCTGCATGTTTTTCCACGCCTCCCGGAAGCCCTGTTGGTCGATTTCGGCATCTGGCAACAGCGGATGAGGAGGCGTGGCAGGAGCCACGGATTCCGTGCGCTCCTGATTGTCCGCGCGAAACTCTTCCACCAGCTTTTCAAAGGATTCCTTGTGGTCATCCGTTTTCTGATAGACCTTCAGGATCGCATTGCCCTGTGGGTCAAAAAACTGGAAGCTGCGGCGCACCGCGCCTCCCTCGGGATGAAACACGGCAAATCCTGACTTCCATGAGCGCAGGAATATGCGCAGGTCAATATCGGGACCGAGTACCGTGCAAATACCGTGTGCGAACTGGAACCCGATAAACTCACCACTGCGTTCGTGCACCGCAGCCTCGTTGCGGGTCAGACACATCACCGCACCCAACTCAGCAAAGCGGGGAAGTAAGGTTTCCCATTCGGGCTTCAGGCGCACCGCATCCGTACCGCATTGCGTGGCCAGCAACTGAACCTCGCTGGTCTGCAACCGGGTTGCCGCATCACGGATGCGCAGACGCGGATTCTCCCTTTTCAAAACATTCCAGCGTTCCGTAAGCTGGTCAGGATCGGATGTGATTGTTGAGTTCATGAAAAGGGTCAGACGTTGAATCTTGAAGCGCGACGGCGGTGGATCAGGAATCCGATCACCGTTATGCCGCCGAAGACGGCAGCATAAGTGCCAGGCTCTGGAACTGCAATATAGTTGGATAGAACCTCACCATTAAAGGTGTCGCTTTGGTCCAGTTGTGCCCCATAGATCTGGGCGTGATCGGTGACATCCCATGTGACTGCAAAACTGGCGATATCGTTATATGCGGAGAGGTCCCACTGGAAGCCGTAGAGGTTAACCCAGATTGGTTCATCTACATCGGTGCCTCCGGGACCGGTAGGCATTGGGATGGTGCCGTTATAGCCTTTGTTGAGCAACGCGCCGAAGTCTGCGGCCAGAGAAGCGGTCGAGTTGTCTTCGAATGTGAGGTTCAGGGTGGGAGACCAAACGCTGAAATCACTTAACATTCCGATTGTCCTTGTTGCTGCCGGGCCAAAAGGAACATCCGGTAGTGATTCAGTTCCGCCAGGAATACCACCGAGGGGACCACTGACACTGGAGTCGTAGAAGTCGTATCCGTTAGCTGAGCCAATCTCGATTTGGAGAACCAGATTTTGCAGGTCGTTGACTGGAGCGGTTTCAAAGATACCGAACGTTCCTCCTCTGGCATTATAATTGTTCGAGAAGGAAATGGCATAGATTGAATCCCCTGCCGGGTAGGGGCCAAATCCAGATCCTCCCCAAGTCGTGGCATTTCTGGTTCCGTCTGCGTTGAATTTATCCAATCCTCCTGATCCGTTGCCATTGGCAACTTTGTTGAAGGCGGCTTTATTCCCTGAGTGGGATTGCAGTTGAGACCAGATTGGATTCGGATAGGCGGCAGCAGAAGTAAACGTGGTAGGGTATCCGCTAAGGCCGGTAATCGTATGTTCAGTCCCCCATACGTTCCTGACTTTTGGCTGAACCGTCAGATTATACCAGCCGTCGTACTTGATGTTTCCATCCAAGTGAATTTGTACCGGCATGGCGTCGTCGATTCCCGTATAGACCTGCGCCTGTACATAGAACGGTAACGCAGCCAATGAGGCGATCGTTATGATTAGTGATTGGATTGTATTCATGTATTTATTTGTCTTGGTGAAGAAATGCCTGTCTGGAAAAGCAATGGCGCAGGGACACAAGACTCATGAACAAGAGGAAATAAAATCAGACGCTGAACCGAGAAACTCGACGTTGTCGGATCAGGAATCCGACCGCGGCGATACCACCAAAGACAGCGGCATAAGTGCCAGGTTCGGGAACGATGATGTAATTGGAGAGGACTTCTCCGTCGAAGATGGAACTCTGGTTGAGTTGTAGGGCATGGCTTTGCGAGTGTTCTACCAGACTCCATTCGATATTGAATGAGACAATATCGGCATAGGAGGAGAGATCCCACTGGAACGCATAAAGATTGATCAACATATCTTCTTCTCCAGACGGCACGGAGATGGTTCCCAGGCTCTCCCTGTTCAGCAAGGCGGCGTACGTGGCGGTAATAGGGCCGCTGGTTGTCGTATCATCAAATTCCAGTGTCAGGGTGGGCGCCCATGTGCTGTAGTCCGTCAACATTCCATAGGGGAGCGTACTGGCGGGTCCATCCGGGATTTCGGCGCTGGTGGCATAGGCAGAATCGTAGAAATCGAAACCCCATACGGATGCGGTCTGAAACTGCATGACAATGTTTTTCAGGCCCGCGACAGGATTGTTTTCGGTTAGGGTGAGATGCGCACTGCCATTGTTTTTATTGCTTCCCATGCCGCCCGCATAGAGCGACGATGAGCCTGGGTATATATTTCCTGTTTTGCTCAGACCCACACTGGTTCCCGTATGAATCTGTGAATAGATCGGTCCGGGCCATGCGCTGCTTCCTGGAAAAAATGGATAGCCAGAGCCGAATGGAGCCGATGTGGGTACAGTGGTTTCCACTCCGTGAATGATCTTTGTTACGTTCACGGTAGTTAGATTGTACCAGCCATCGTATTTAGTGGTGCCATTGAGAATAATTTCAACAGGCGTTGTCGCATTGGGTTCCTGCGCTTGAGCAAGAAATGGAGCCGCAGCGATTACTGCTAGGATCGTGATGATGGATTTGAGTTGTTTCATGTTTTTATTGTCCTGGTGAAGAAATGTCTGCCTGGAAAAAGCGACGGCGCAGGAACACAAGAACTGTGAGAGCGAGACCAAAGAGGAGTGCATAAAAGGAAGCTTCGGGGATGATATGCATGGATTGATCCAACTGAATCGAGCGCAGGGAAACGTGCTCGTAAGTAGCAAATTCAATTGCGAAACTGAGGATGTCGTGTTGGAGGGGATTCAGATCCCATTGGAACAGACGGTAGTTTTCATAGATTGCAAAATCCTGTTCTACGCCTCCCCCTTCATGACCGAAGCTCACATCTTCCGATTTGTAGAGCGAGGAAGAGTACGGATTCAGTTCGATTTCCCCTCCGCTGGTCTGCAAGGTGAGGACCGGCAGTTGATATAAATCCCCGTCGACACCGTAGGCATCCAGATTCTCAACATCGTTGTTGCCCCCTGTCGTCAGATAGATCTGAAAGGAAATGCTTTTGATTCCTGCCAGCGGGGTGCTTTCGTAAATAATGAATGGTGTCAATGTGAACAGGGTATAGATTCCCTCCATGGCAGGATACCCGTTCGGTGTCTGTCCGCTCGGAGAACCATTGTCGATTACTCCCTTGTAAAACAGTGCGGAGGAAGACGGATTGGTGGTAGTGACGCCGTTTTCCTGAATGTAAGCGAAGTTGGGAATCATGGAGTAGTTCCACTTGGCGGCGACCAGCGCATTACCCGCATAACCATGGTGGCTTTGCTGGTAATTCCACATACTCATGTTAAGCCATTTGTCCGTACGCGTATCCTCTTCAAACTCCAGATTCAGCAATTGATAGCTGGCAGGGGCCGTTGTCCCTGGCGTATAGATTTGGGCGGGAGGAGGGGGCAGCGACTGAGCAGCCAGCGAGGAGCTGATTACAGTGAAAAGTAATAGGATTGAACGAAGTTTCATAACAGGAAATGGATCAGTGGCTGGTATTCCATAGCGGCGCCCAGTTGGGGTCGTTGGCTACGGCTGCGTTGTTGGCCCAACGGCGCATGTCACGCAGTTGTTTCGGCGTCAGCAAACTGACTGACCCCGAAAGAGAGGCTACGACGGCTTTGCCATCCCAACGAAAATGGACGTTGCCCAGCAGCGGAAAACGAGGATCTGCTTCATCCGGCCAGGTGGAACCTGTCATCGTGTCGTAGGGAGCTTTCGCATACCAATAACCGTGGTATTTGCGCGGAGTTGCCGTTGTATCATCAGGAGGTGCGTCGAAAGCGCCACCGGATACGAACACAATTAAATCATTCGGGTTCTGTACTTGCTCTATTCGATTGACGGTGTGGGGATTGTAGCCAAGAACTTCACCCTTTTTATTGAGTACTTCCCGTTCACTGCCAATATAGGTGATATTCATGGCCAGGGAAGGAAGCAGGCTGACCGAGTAGTCATCGAATTTTCCTGTGCCGTCACGCGCTTCGTCTATGCTCTGATTAATGAGAATCGCATCGGTTAAACCTCCGTCAACGTAAGGAAGAAGACGCCACGGATAACGGGTCGCAATAGGAGGCATGTGACTGAGTTTCTTTCCATCCAGGTTCCACGCGTCCTCCTTGTTGTCGTTGCCGTTGAAAAAGGTGCCGTTGTGCTCCGTCGCATAGCGGTGAAAGGCAATAATCAACGTGCGTGCCGCATGAATTTCACGGGTCCGACGGGTCGCTTCATAGGCTTTTTGGATCCCTCCTATGGCAAAACAGCCAAGCAACGCGACAATACCAATAACTACCACCAACTCGGTTAGGGAGAAGGCGCGTACGCCCGACGACAGGCAATATTTTGAATGAGAATTAACAAAGCAGACTTTTACAGGCTGTTCTCTCATATACCCGGAACGGTAAAGTGGGTTGGGTGACCCGGGTTACTGGATGGTGTGCTGACATGATGAAATTACCGAGGCCTCGTCAGGGACATGGCTCCTGCGGAAATAGAGGCAGTCATCGCCGCCCGTCCGTGAGTCTGTTGCTGCATGAAGGATTGTTTGTTAATAAGATTCAGTCTCATATAGTAGCAGAGAAGGTTGCCCATCCGCTTCCTGTTAATTTCGTTTTTTTTACCGAAAAATGTTATTTTGTGCTTCGTTGGGACGGCTTTGTCGTCGATGCTGACCAGGGGTATGGCCGTATGTCTCGCGAAATGCCTGGTTAAATTGCCCCAAGCTGGAGTAACCGACCGAAAAGGCGGTCTCAGTGACGTTGTATTCCCCGCTTTTAAGCAATAAAGCGGCCTTCTGCATTCTCAGTTGTCTCAGGTATCGGCTGATTGTCATGCCTGTTTGGCGGGTAAACAAATGGCTTAGATGGGTGGGACTGATCCCTGCCTTGCTGGCTATTTCTACCAGCGATGGCGGTTCTGCCACATTGGAATGGAGCGCCGTGATGGTATGTTGTATTGCAGGGTGGATGTGAGGGGCTGAAGTGTGTCCAGGGGTAGAGGATAAGGGCAGTGTGGAAAACAATTCCAGTAGCTTTGCCCCGTACCACAGTGTATGATGATGCGGATCTGGTGCAGAACGCAGTGACAGCACCAGCAACTGCTGCTCATCACTCAGGGGAAGGGGACCCATTAGAGGCCATGTCTTGCGCGGGCAATCCGCGTCTCCATTACCGCCGAGCGCCTGATTTGCGCGCCTCATGCTCTTCATGTTGAAATGCCAGACCAGTATCAATGACGGTTTTGGGCTGAAACGACGGATATCCAAATGGGCAGTCGGACGAAAGGAGACAATCTGCTGCGGATGCAACAGGCATTGATTGTCCTGATGACGCCAGCACACTTCCCCTTTGATTCCTATCGCAATGAGATAATCATCCTCTCCATGGCTGGTTTCAAAATGCTGAAAGTTCCCATCATAAACCTGACATTCCTCCAAGTGGTGAATTTCGTCACCCGCATGGACAAGAAGATGGCGGTGTAGGCTCAGGTTGGTCATTTTTGAATAATAATGAGACTCATTATCAATAATGGATGACGGGATGCAATAATAAAATTGCTCTTCTTTTGTTGATTCAGGCGGATGAATGGGTTTTGATGGGTAGCCAACAGAAGAAATGACCCTATGAGATTAAGACGAGTAATCATGAGTTGCCTTTTTACAGGCGTGATCGCAGCCACGGGATGCTCCAGTTCGGGGCCAGTGGATTCAAGCTCCAAAGCGGCTACATATCATATTGGGACTTATCGCAGTTATCTTCCAGGCACTGTGGCGCACAATTTCCGTGCGACGAACATCGCCTTGGATCAACTGGGATATTTTCGCACGCGCCAGTTGCGCACGGAGAACCGTTCCGTGGTATTTGCCAGGGTACAGGGGGATGAAAAAATCAGGGCCACACTGATTCCGACCACAGATGGTTACACGGAGGTGTCAATCAACTATGGCCGTTACGGAGATCAAGTGGAGTCACAGAGGATTTTTCTGAAGATACGTGAAATTTCCCAAGCTCTTCCTGCTGGGGGATAATCATAGAAACAGGAAAAACAAACGGCGCAATCTGTCTGGATTGCGCCGTTTGTTTTTGAATGGAAAGTTGCGGGAAGCCTTACTTGATAATCATATCCTGTACGGTTTTGCCAGCAGGGATCATTGGCAATACGTGCTCGGTATAGGGGACAATGATATCGAGTACATAAGGTCCATCGTGATCGAGCATTTCCTGAATAGCTTCGCGCAGCTCCTCTTTTTTGACCACGCGACGGGCCTTGACACCGAATCCTTCTGCGATCTTCACAAAGTCGGGATAGAGCCCGCCCAGATTGTCGGGACTGCCGATATTATTGCGATCTCCGAGAATCGTATGCGCGCGATTGGACTGATAGAAACGGTCTTCCCATTGAACCACCATACCGAGGTGCTGGTTATTAAGAATCATGGCCTTGGCTGCAATTTTTTCAATTTTTGCAGTAGCCAGTTCCTGAATATTCATGACAAAGGAACCATCGCCGTCGATATCGATGACCTGTTTGTCAGGCAGGGCGACTTTAGCGCCGACGGCTGCAGGATAGCCATATCCCATGGAACCAAGTCCAAGTGAACTGGCCCAAGTACGCGGACCGTGGAACCTGTAGAACTGTGCGGCCCACATTTGGTGTTGTCCCACACCCGTGGTAATGACTGCTTCACCCTTGGTCAATTCGTACAATGTTTGAATGGCTTCCTGGGCAAGGATGTGTTTACTCGGCTCGTAGCGGAATGGATATTCTTTTTTCCATCCCTTGATGGTTTCCAGCCACGCAGCAGTATCGGGCCTTTTGGTCTTTTGGCTTTTCGCAAGCTGATTCAGGCGCTTGAGCGCATAGCCGATTTCCGAAACAATGGGATATTGGACAATCTTGTTTTTCTGGTGTTCCGACTCGTCGATGTCGATGTGTACAATTTGGGCGCGTTTTGCATACTCACTGACTTTACCTGTTACGCGGTCGTCAAAGCGCACTCCAAATGCAAGCAACAGATCGGACTGATCCACAGCCCAGTTTGCGGTGATGGAACCGTGCATGCCGAGCCAGAACAGAGACAGCGGATTGTCTTCGGGGAAGCAGCTCAATCCCATCAGGGTTGTCGTGACGGGTATTTGGAAGTGCTCTGCGAACTTCAACAGTTCCTCGCAGCCATTTTCTGAGGAAAGAATACCGCCGCCAACATAGAGAACAGGACGTTTGGCGTTGGAGACCAGCTCCAGAACTTTTTTCAACGGTTCGTCTTCCGCCTTCTTATCGACATCGTAGCCCGGGATGTCGATTTCAACAGGAAATACGGGTTTGACTATTGCCTGCTGTACATCCTTGGGAATGTCCACCAGAACGGGTCCTGGACGACCTGATCTGGCTATATGAAAGGCTTCTTTGACGATCCTGGGCAAATCGTGGGCATTCAGGACCAGATAGCTGTGTTTGACAATGGGAAGGGTGATACCGAAAACATCTGTTTCCTGAAATGCGCTCTTGCCGATGAAATGCTGAAATACCTGACCCGTAATCGCGACCATGGGAGTGCTGTCCATATAGGCATCGGCGATCGCTGTGATCAGGTTGGTGGCGCCAGGGCCGCTGGTGGCCATACAGACACCCACTTTACCCGAGACGCGGGCATAACCCTCGGCGGCAAAGGATCCACCCTGTTCATGACGGGGTAGAATCGTACGGATTTTCGTGGTACGGGTGAGGGCCTGATGGAGTTCCTGTGAGGCTCCGCCAGGGTAGGCAAATACCGTATCGACACCTTCCCGTTCCAAGCACTTGACCAAGACATCAGCCCCTTTCATTTCAGGGCTGATTTCTTCTTTGGAAGGGGATGCAACAGTCTTCGATTTCATGTGGAATTAAGATGATCTGCGAAAAAGAGACACTCTACAGAACAAAATCTTTTGCAGGCAATCCCAAAGTCGGTAGAGATAGGGGCATTTCAGTAGACAGGGTGCGGGATTTCTTTTTGCAATGCCCCAATGATACAAAGATTTTGTGTGTCTCTTGAAGAGCCAGCCCAATTACTGAGAGAATAGAGGCTTGTTTTGGCTCTTCGCTGGTTCTGTCCGTACCGTAAGAAAGCCGTGGTATTTCCGATGTCTCAGAATGTGTGCATGAACAAACCAGTGCGAAGTTTGGGTTCGAACCAGGTGGTTTTGGGAGGCATGATTTCGCCCGCATCGGCGATGGACATTAGGTCGTCGAGAGTGACAGCGGGCAGGGCGAAGGCAACAACGGCGTCACCCTGATCGACGGGCCCCGTCAGGCCTGGTATGCCGCGGATGCCACCAACAAAGGCGATGCGCTGGTCGGTGCGCGGGTCTCCAATAGAGAGGACTGGCGCCAACAGGTGTTCGTAAAGTCGGCTTGCTTCCAGTTCCTCGGCAGGACTGGTCTGAGTGGCGGCAGGCAGGCTGAATTTCCACCATTGGCCGTTGAAATAAGCGCCAGCAACACCCTTTTCTTCAGGAATAAAGGCATCTGAACGCACAGCACCGAATTTGGATTCGAGGATTTGCTGTAATTGTTCAGGGGAGGATTTACCCCAGTCGAGAATCAGACGATGGTAGGGGAGAATGCGCAATTCGGAAGCGGGGAAGAGCACCGACAGAAACCAGTTGTACTCTTCGTTGCCCGTGTGGTTCGGATTGGCATTGCGCAATTCGCGGGCGACGCGCACCGCGCTGGCGCTTCGGTGGTGCCCATCGGCCACATAGGCAACATCAACCTTGGCAAATGCATTAATCCAGAAATTGACATCGCTCAATGCCCACACCGTATGGCGAATGCCATCCTCAGCGGTGTAATCAAATAGAGGCGTGTCATTGGCTTCCACATCATCCATGCGTCGGGTGATTTCGCTGCGATCGCGGTATGTCAAAAACACGGGTCCTTGTTGTGCGCGGGTTTCGCGGATCAGGCGAGTGCGATCGTCCTCCTTGTCCTGACGGGTTTTCTCGTGTTTCTTGATGATGTCGTTTTCGTAGTCTTCTACGTGACAGAGGCCCGTTAGACCGCGCTGGCTATGCCCCTTCCATATCTGGCGATAGAGAAACAGTTCATTTTGTTCACGCTGTACCAGAATTCCCTCCCGTTGCATTTTCTGGAACTGCTCTACGGCCTTGGCATAGACGCGATCCTCGTAGGGTGATACAGGTTCTGGAAACCAGACTTCCGCGCGTACCACGCGTAACATGCTGTGTGGCTTGCCTTCGCTCAATTGCCGCGCCTCTTTGGTGGAGACGACATCGTAGGGCAGGGAAGCGACTTCCTGAACGAGATCCTTGCGTGGTGTGAGTGCGTGGTAGCCTTTAAGTTTCATAACAAAAGGCCCTATTTCATCTGTTCCTCAGCAAAACGCCAAGCAGAAACCGAATAAACCAGGGAAAATTCATGGATCTCGCCAAGCGCACAAAGAATTTGATGGATAGGGCTTGCCCTGTAGGAGCGGCTTTACACCGCAACCACATCACACACACGCTTGGATCGCGGCGTAAAGCCGCTCCTACAGATCCGAAGGGAAGACCACATATCCGGAATCTGTGGTTAAGCAAACGCTTCTGATCCCGTACACGTATCAGGAATTTACTGAATGGCTTCCAGGGTGCGAACGACTTCCTGAATCAGAAAATCAGGAGTGGAGGCGCCCGCGGTGACCCCGACTACCTCAAAACCGACAAAATTTTCAGGGTCTATCTCTTTGGCAGTCTCGATATGAAATGTGGGCAGGTTCTGTTTGCGGGCTAGCGAGGCAAGTTTGACCGTATTGGCAGAGTGGTGTCCACCAATTACCACCAGGGCCTGAGCCCCTTGGTTTACCAGATTCACCACGTCGCCTTGCCGTTCTTTGGTGGCTCCGCAGATCGTGTCAAAAATCAGCGCGTGTGGATACTGCTTTTGTAGATGCTCCGCCAGTCGATTGAACTCATCGGTGAACATGGTGGACTGGCTGACCATACAGACCAGGTCACCGAGTTCAGGCAAATTATCGATATCCTCTGTATTGCGGATGACATGCCCCTTATCCATGGTATAACCCATCAAACCGATCGTTTCAGGGTGCTTGGGATCACCGAAAATCACGGTCGCATAGCCTTTGCGCGCATGTACCCGAATCTTGCCTGCAATAATGCCGACATCGGGGCAGGTGGCATCCTTGAAGGGGAGTCCGATCCCCTTCAAATACTGACGTCGTTCAGGGGAGATACCGTGTGCGCGAATGACCAGAACGGAATCATCCTTCTGCTTTTGGTCAAAGGAAAGGTTGGCAGAGCTCTGGTAGTCGCCCACCTCATGGACACCGGATGCCTCCAGTTTTTCGACCATCTGCCTGTTGTGGATCAGCGGACCATCCGTGTACACCGTCTTTTTGGCGGTTTCCGCATACTCACGGGCGATATTGATGGCACGTTCCACCCCCCAGCAAAAACCAGCGCTTTTAGCTAAAATAACTTTCATTGTTTTCCCTTCATTGGAGAAAATCCCCTTATGGACACAATAACCATAGAATTACTTTGATGAAGATAGTGATTTCCGTCAATTTAGTAAGCTCATTCCTTTTTACAGGAGGATAAGTGAATCTATCATGAGTAAATCCTTTTATCTGACGACGGCAATCGACTATGCCAATGGGGCTCCACACCTCGGGCATGCCTATGAAAAAATTCTGGCAGATGTCATTGCCCGTTGCCACCGTGCCCTGGGGGAGCCAGTACACTTTCTTACAGGACTGGATGAACACGGACAGAAAGTCCAACAGAGTGCTCGCGCCAAAGGGATGGAGCCGCAGGCATTTGTGGACAGTAACGCGCTGCTGTTTCTGGATTTGTGCCGACGCCTGAATATTTCCAACAACGATTTCATCCGCACCACAGAGCCACGCCATAAGCAAGTGGTGCAGGATATTTTACAGAAGCTTTACGATGACGGAAAAATCTATAAAGCCGATTACCGCGGCTGGTACAGCACCCGTCAGGAACAGTTTTTACAGGAAAAAGACCGGGTGGATGGCGAGTGGCCTGAGATTTTTGGCGAGGTTGTCGAAATCATCGAGCCCAACTATTTCTTCAAACTCTCCGAGTATCAGGACTGGTGGAAAGAGCACCTGGAAGCCACACCGGACTGGATTTTCCCTGAGTATCGCAGAAAACAGGTGTTGGAGTTTTTGCGTGAACCACTGAACGATCTCTGTATTTCACGACCGAAAGAGCGTCTGGAATGGGGAATTGAGCTGCCGTTTGACAAGGATTTCGTCACTTATGTCTGGTTTGATGCCTTGGTGAACTACTATTCGGCGGTAGCGCATCGCGATGAAGCGAATGCCTGCTGGCCAGCCGATCTGCATATCATCGGAAAGGATATTCTGCTGCCGCCGCACTCCGTGTACTGGCCGATCATGCTGCACGCAACAGGTATCCCGTTGCCTAAAAAACTGTTGGTACACGGCTGGTGGCTACGTTCAGGGGCTAAAATGGCCAAGAGTACGGGCAACATCGTCAATCCGCTGGATCTGGCCGATCATTTCGGGGTCGATGCCTTCCGCTATTTCGTCATCCGCGAGATGAATGTCGGTCAGGATAGTGATTTCTCCGAGCTGCTGTTCCTGTCGCGCTACGAAGGAGATCTGGCAAACGATCTTGGCAATCTGGTCAGCCGTGTCATCAACATGACCCAGCGCTACTGTGACGGCAGAATTCCCGCCGCGCAGGTTGAAGAGCAGCCCGAACAGGATTTACTGTCACTGGGTAAGGGCCTGGCGGATAACTGTCTGAAAGACTTTGAGCGGTTCCAGTTCCATACGGCTCTCGACAAAATCTGGGGACTGATCCGTGGTTTGAACCGTTATGCCGAAGCACGCGCCCCGTGGAAGCTGGCCAAGTCGACAGAAGCGGCAGACCAAGCGGCATTGCAGACCACTCTTGCCAATCTGGCGGAGGGAATTCGTTTGGCAGCCGTACTGCTGTATCCCGTGATGCCTGAAACGTCGGAGAAGATACTCTCGTTGGTCGGCGAACCGCCAGTGACCACCTGGCAGGGACGCATGGAGTGGGGCAATGGCCTGAACGGAAATTCGATCGGCGACAAAGTCATTCTTTTCCCGAAAAAGGAATTGCCTGGCTTCAACGCGGAGTGACTCATGAAGGTGGTATCCCTGCCATCTGGACAAAAGCGCGGACGGGAAAGCCTGTTGTTTTTTCTGGAGCAATGCCGTCAACGGGCAAAGGAAAGAGAGCATCCGCAATTGGCCTCGATTTCACTGGAAGTCAAGGCGATGGATCCGCTCGCCGTGTGGGAAGCCATTTACGACCCGCAGGAGTACCATTTCTTTTTTGAGAAACCAGCGGATAAAGTGTCTATTTCAGCGGCTGGCGCGGTACTGGTTCACACCGCGAGCGGAGCAGATCGATTTAGTTCCCTGCGGCAGTGGTCTGAAGAGTGGTTGGAACATACGTTGGCAATCGGAGACCTGGATATTGCTTTTAACGGGCCGCACTTCCTTGGAGGATTTTCCTTTGAGGAAACCTTGCCGAACACATATCCGTATGCGCCTGCCACCGCCTTTTTGCCGCGCTGGCAGGTGTCGCGCTGCGGCGAGCAGTACGGGGCGGTTGCCAATGTTCTGGTGGAGGAACAGACGGATGTAGGAGAAGTGGCGAATCGCATACTGGCTGCCCATCACAAGTTTTATGCTTTTGATTACGCAAAGGAGGAGCAGGGGAGTGAGTCTCCCGTTTTCCCCGAGCATATTCGTGTGCACGACGAATCAGACTCGCGTCTCGCATACGAAAATGGTGTCAAGAAAGCCTTGGCAGCCATTGCCACAGGGGAAATACAAAAAGTCGTATTGGCCCGCACGCAGGATATCAGCGGAGGGAAAAAAGGCTGATCCGCGCTGATATCCTGCGTGCGG
>CAZYDZ010000025.1:0-2561 GCA_964646535.1 uncultured Opitutaceae bacterium | reverse complement strand
TATCAGCGCGGATCAGCCTTTTTTCCCTCCGCTGATACTGGATCGCCTGCGCAAACGTTATCCTACCTGTCATATCTTTTCCCTGGGTGCGCCCACACATATCGCATTTCTTGGGGCTACCCCTGAAAAACTGGTGGAGTTGAGCAACCATCGCCTGTACACGGAGGCCATTGCGGGAACCATTCCTTCTTCGGAAAGCGCCCGTGAAGATGCCCTGCTCGGGGAACGTCTGTTGTCCAGCGGAAAGGACCTGCGCGAACATCGCATGGTTGTTGATATGCTGTTGGAACGCCTGATCGAGGAGGGGCTGCAGCCCGAATTCGCGGACGCCCCCTCGTTGTTGCGGTTGTCCAACGTCCAGCACCTGCGCACGCCTGTTACCGCGTCTTTACAGAATTCCTCCATTTTGCACTGGGTCGAAGTGCTGCAACCCACTCCTGCAGTGGGGGGTGTCCCGCTGGAAGCCGCCTTTCGACGGATTCAGCAGTGTGAAACATTCTGTCGCGGATTATATGCGGGATCAATTGGCTGGTGGAACAGCAAAGGGGAGGGATTGTTCATTGTCGGCATCCGTTCCGCATTGGTACAGGCGGAAAGCGCCAGGCTTTGGGCGGGCGCCGGTATTGTCGAAGGTTCCCATCCTGAACAGGAATGGCAGGAAACGGTATCCAAAATATCCGCCTTGCGGGAAGTGTTTGAAAAGCCATTTACTTCATCCAGTTGGGCTACGGATTATTAACACCCATGATTATGAGCACAATCCAACCGAGATCTTTACGTATCGCATTAATCGGAGCAGGAGCCAATACCCGCCTGCGACATGCTCCGGGATTTCAGAAAATCCCAGGAGTGGAATGTACCGTGGTGTGTAATCGGTCTGTGGAGTCGTCCCGGAAGTTTGCATCGGAATTTGGTATTCAGAAAACGGCTACGGATTGGCGGCAAGTGGTAGCGGATCCTGATGTCGATGCTGTGTGTATCGGCACATGGCCATACCTGCATGCCGATATTACCTGTGCGGCGTTGGAAAACGGTAAGCACGTGCTGACAGAGGCTCGCATGGCAGCCAACCTGCAGGAGGCAGAGCGCATGTGGGAGACCGCCAGCCGTCATCCCGAACTGGTGGCCCAGATTGTTGCTGCTCCCATGAGCCTGCCTATTGACTCACTGGCACAGGAATATATTGCAGCAGGCAAACTGGGAAGAATCCGCGAAGTCATTGCACAACACACCACCGCTCTGCTGGCTCTTGAATCGACGCCAATGGGGTGGCGCTCGGACTACCAGTATAGCGGGAAGAATGTCCTGACCCTGGGGATTATACAGGAAATGATTAACCGCTGGATTGCCGAAGACCCTGTCCATATTCACGCCAGGGCTGTGTTTGCCACGGACAGGCGCACTCATTTCGAGAGTGGCATACTGGAAACCGTGCGTATTCCCGACAGCATTACCGTGTGTGCAGACTATCCCTCAGGAGGTTTTCTGCTGCACCATATCAGCGCTCTTTCCTCAGGCACACCACGCGGGGAGATCAGATTAAATGGCAGCAAAGGCACACTTCGCTTCGACTTGCCCACATCGCGTCTATATTATGCGGAAGTCGGTTCTTCCCTGGAAACCGAGTTGAAGGCAGATCCCTCGGTTGGGGATGGCTGGCGCGTGGAAGAAGAGTTCGTGGCCAGTATCCGCGAGGGGAAACCGGTTTTACGTACGGATTTTCAATCTGGTTTACGCTACATGCGCTTTACCGAAGAAGTGTTTACTGCCTGGAATCAGGCCAGTCGTTGATTCAGCATTCACAGATGTCTGTACCAACACCTAATCGAACCATACAGAAGATTCCTTTCTGGAAGCAATTGCTGGTGTTTCCCATCACTTTGTTCATTCGTATCTGGCTGCGCACCCTGCGGCTGGAACTGGATGAGGATCTGTTTAATAAATGCAACAGTGACAGCAGTGGTTATACATTCGCACTATGGCACAATCGTCTGATGGTGGCTCCGAAGATACGAAGACTCGGATTGGCCCGACGTCAGGTAGGGGGATTGATCAGTGCGAGCAGGGATGGGGCGTGGCTCACTTTATTATTTGGACAGTTGGGGATTTTTGCCATTCGTGGTTCCACCAGTTACCGAGGCAGGCAGGCATTCCGGGAGCTGTTGATTCATCAGCGCAAGGGTATTGTTGCCTTGACGCCGGATGGGCCGCGCGGCCCGTTGTATTCCTTTCAGCGCGGAGTGTCTGAACTGTCGCGACGGGCCCGTACCCCGCTTGCCTTAATGGGGGTTTGTTACCACTCCTTCTGGCAACTCTCCTCGTGGGATCAGTTTCGTCTTCCGAAACCGTTTAGCCGGGTAACGGTCCGATTGCGAATCATACCGAATGACGATCCGCTGTGGGAATTGGCTGAACCGGAATCAGAGTTTCGTCGTATTCTGCTCGAACTCAGCGGGGAGCCGCCGCGACCTGAACTGTAGGAGCGGTTTTATACCGCGACCTGAAGCAGAGAAACCGCAGATGGCGCCGATTTTCGCAGAAGGGGAAAAGAAGCAAGGCCT
>CAZYDZ010000024.1:0-17122 GCA_964646535.1 uncultured Opitutaceae bacterium | reverse complement strand
GGGCGTAAAGCCCCTCCTACAGTGCGCCGATGCGGATAAGGCAGGGTTCCCGACATATCGGGAGCGCCCTGCCTATAAACCCATAAAACCAGCGATCATGACCTTAAACTAGCGCCATTCGTCACTGACCCAATACCGATATGGTAGGGTTGGACGGGAACTCCCCCGTGAAGAAAGAAAACGGATGCGACGGGGGTTTTATTCTTGAATCATCAAGAGGGCAGGCAAGATGATAGCATGGTTACGGGATCTGTTTTCTGAATCCTGTTTACTAAATCTCCTGAATTCTTTTTTCTTTTACCATCGATGAACTGGTTTGATCTTGGCTTGTTGGCAAACGGCGAATCTTCGCCCAATCTTCTCTCATACTTCATGCAATCCAACTCTGCTGGCCAGGCGATCGTTGTGGTATTGCTGTTGTTCAGTGTGGTTGCCTGGAGCGCCATGCTGGGGAAGCATGTGCAACTGAAACGGCTGTATGAAGTGAACCGTCGGTTTGAGCATTATTTCAATCAGCTCGACAGTGTGGTGGGCGTGGAGGATCCGAGTCCGTACATGGGGAAGGGGCCATTCAGCGAGTTGTTCGCACTGGCGGTCAATGCCTACCAGCAGACGGATTACTCGGGCAGCGGTGGGGCGAGCGTGGGACAGGCGCGCATTGGTTTGGTGGAAAACGCGTTGCAGCGCGGAGTGGCTCAGAAGACACATCTGTATGAGGACAAAATGATATTGCTGGCTTCCATTGTATCTGGAGCACCTTTCCTGGGGCTGCTCGGAACCGCGTGGGGGGTGATGGATGCCTTTGGCGCGGTCGCATTGAAAAGCTCCGTGACCCTGCAGATGCTGGCTCCAGGCGTGTCTGGTTCCCTGTTGACGACAGTAGCCGCGCTGGTCGTGGCAATCCCGTCTGCGTTTGGTTACAATTATTTGCTATCGCGTGTAAAACTGAACACTACGGAGTTGGAGAACTTTGCCAGTTTCGTGGCAGACCGTTTTGAGCTGGAACACAAGCTGGTGAACTGAACGGATTTATGGCGAGGAATTTCAGACGCAGAAACACGCTGAGCAGTCAATCGGAGATCAACATTACTCCGTTGCTGGATTTGGCGTTTTCCCTGCTGATCATCTTCATGATCTCCACGCCCCTGCTGGAGCAGTCCGTCCAGGTGAATCTGCCGACCATGACCACGCCGTTGGCGCCAGTGACTGAAAAGGATTTCGAGGTGATTACGGTGGATCAGGATGGACATTACTATTGGCGGGATGAAGCGGTGACGATTCAACAGTTGGAAGAGCGAATCGTTGCCGCTGCGCGCAGGACAACAGTTCCCCCTGTACGCATTCGCGGAGACTTTCGGGTGCGGTATCAGGAAATCGTGAACGTGCTGGATTTGCTGCAGAAACACCAGTTGACCAAAATCAACTTTGACAATACACTGCGATGAGAATGATTGCGGAAGTCAGGGTGGGAACGGTCGTATCCGTGATATGTCACGGCTTGCTGGTTCTGTGGCTACTGGTGTTCAGCCTGTGGAATCCGTTGAACAGCAAGGAGGAGATTCCCGTGATTGAATTGGTTGATTTTCCAGAGGGTACAGAGGTCACCGCGGGGGAAAATTCAGCCCCTGCTCCTGCCATTGGCACAGAAGCTCCGCAGCCAGTCGTTGATCCCCTGCCTATTGCAGATTCAGCGCCCATGCCAGTTCTGGATATTCCCGAAATCCCGAGCATGGAGAAACTGGACATCCCACCAGAGCCTGTCCCCGTACCACAGCCCGCTCCACAACCGCAACCTGTTCCGCAACCGCGGCCAACTCCGCAGCCAACTCCCGTGGTTGCACCAGCGCCAAACCCGCAACCTGTCCCAACTCCCAAGATCATGACCGAAAAGGAGTTTCGTCAATTGCACGGGGATAAGAAACCCCAGCCTGTGCGAACTCCCGTGCGCGACACCGTTGTGGCGCCGACGGTTTCCTCACCTAATATTCATATTTCCGTGCCTACAATCTCCAGGGGCAGGTCCTCAGGGTCGCCATCGGGTTCACCTGGCGGAAGCGCCGGCGGTGTGGCAGGGGTGGCGCATGGGCCATTGCAGGAAAATTATCTCAATCGGGTGCGCAGTATTCTGGATGATACCTGGGTGCGTCCCGTACATTTGGCAAAGGGACTGTTTGTTGAGGTCGAATTTCGTGTGGAGAGCAATGGACAGATCGTATTGTCGCGTTTTCTACAGACCTCGGGTAATAGCGAATTTGACGAAACCGTCAAACTGGCGTTCCTCAATGCGCGGCGCGCACCCCCGTCTCCGGATGGTCGCGTATGGATCAACAAGGTTGTGTTTCTGCTGGAATGATCAAAGGCTTGCCCCGTAGGAGCGGCTTTATGCCACGCCTCGATGGTGTGGCCCTGATCGTGGCGTAGTCGCTCCTACGAAGACCAGCAAGGGGTGGGGATATCCGTCATCGTGCGCAGGCCTGGGTTGCTGCGCAAGACGGCACTACAGGCATTGAGTGTGATGGCACATGTGGCCAGGTCTCCCTGGACTCCCCCTTGAATTTCCGAGATGATATCGGGCACGCCATGGACGGAGATGCGATCGACGTTTTCGTGGCCAATTGCCGCCCTGAAGTCGAGTAGAACTCGCTCCTTTCCCTGTTGCAGGCCCCTGGCAGTTTGGCGCAGGCCGATTGCCATCCCGGGAGAAATGAGGCCGAAAACAGAGTCGACGGACTGTTCGGCGAGAATGGGTTCCAGGTCTTCTTCAATGCGATCCAGTTGCCAGCCCATTTGTCCTGCAATCATTTCTATGGATTGTTCCAGTCCGACATGGCGCAGACTCCCCTGTTTTTTTGCAGATTCAAATTGTTCGGGGGTGAGTGCGGCGCCGATTTTTTTCTGGAACGGGATGCGTCTGGTGGAGGCGTTCTGGTAGCGTTGTACCGTGATACATTCTACATGTTGGCAGACAGCCGTCATGGTTTGTGGGAGGAAATCCATCAGAAATCCAGGATTTACTCCGGTACCAAGCAGGGCGACGCCTGCCTTGCGGGCGGCAGTATCCAGTTGCTGCGCCAGATCTGGATCGGTGTGCCATGGATAGGAGAGTTCCTCACAGGTGGAGATCACCGCCAGGCCCATCTCCATCGCCTGTAACGCTTGTGGAGCCAGCGATTTCAGATCGGAAACAGTAGCAATCAGGCAGATGTCGGCCTGTTGCTGCCGCAACACTTGGTGGAGGGAGTTTGCCACACAAATGGAATCAGGCCCTGTGCCGATCAGTTCATTCACCGACTTGCCTTGTAACGCGGGGTCAATATCGATGATGCCGACTAGTTGAAGGGAAGGACGTTGCAGCAGATGATGAAGGATTTGTTGTCCCAACGGCCCCGCTCCACACAAAATAATACGAATCGGACTAGAATGGGTGGGTGTAGCGCTCAATGACATCGTTGATATTCAGGCAGTGACGGTTAACTGTTGTCCATTATGCTGCTCTGTGATCCGCAGCAAAAAGGGTATGGCGTTGCGGGCCCACTGATCGGGAGTCGCGTGTTGTGCAGCTTCATCACCAAAACAGGATTGCAACATGGCGGTATTGACCAGTCCGGGGCTCAGGGTGACCGCAGCAAGACCTGTCGGCAGCTCGGCTGCAAGCGCGGCGGTCAGGCCTTCTACGGCCCATTTGGAGGCACAGTAGGCGGTCATGTTCTCAAACCCTGAGCGACCTGCTCCTGAACTGATATTGACGATAATGCCCCGTTTGCGTTGCAGCATGGCGGGAAGAAAGGCCCGATTGACATGAAAGGTTCCCTTGATATTGGTATCGAGAACGCGATTGATTTCCTCGTCTTGCAGACTGTTCAGAAAGCCATTGGCGTGGATGGTTGCCGCCGCATGGATCAACAGGTCGGGAGTTCCCCATTCGGTCAGTACGCGCTGGCTCCATGGTAGGACGCTCTCTTTGTCTGCAACATCGACGGGAGCCAACCATGCATTGGGCAGTTCCTTGGCCAGTGCGGATAGTTTGTTGTGGTTGCGGGCTCCTCCCGCCACCGAATGACCTTGCTGGGAAAATCCGCGCAGCAAGGCCTCTCCCAGTCCCTGGCTGACACCTGTGATCAGGATCTTTCGCGTATTCGCCATAATAACAGAGGAACGGCTAATGTGGTATTTGGCAAATTGAAATCGCTTGCACAGAAGCATATCTCAATTACCTAATGGAATTTTCATGGAGATTATATTTATGGGTACAGGGACTTCGCAGGGAGTTCCAATGGTGGCGAGCAAGGGATTTCGTTTCAATCGGGACAATCCGAAGAACTGGCGTACTCGCAGCGGATTGCATGTGGTCATGGGCGGGAAGGCGATCCAAGTGGATGCCAGTCAGGAGTTTCGCACCCAGTGTGTCCGTGAGGAAATTGAATGGATCGACTATTTTATTCTCACCCATGGACATGCGGATCATCTACTGGGCATGGACGATCTGCGCCGTTTTTGTGACTTGCATGGCGGGGTGGCATTGCCCGTGTATGGCAGCGAGGAAGGGCTGGAGAGAATTCAGCAGGTGTTTCCCTATGCGATTGGCGATAAGCCCGTATCTGTTGGCTATCCTGCTTTTCGACTCTCATTGATGCCAGAGGTGTTGGAACTGGAAACGGGGAGGATCCATTCCACACCGCTGCCACATGGTTCCGTCGATGTTCTGGGATTGGTGCTTGAAGAACGTCAATCCGGTCGCAAGGTGGCTTATTATACCGACTGCAAACGCGTACCCGAGGCGGCGATGCAACTGGCCCGTGATGCGGATGTGGTCATTCTGGATGGATTGCGCCCCGATCCACATCCCACCCACATGTCGATTGCAGAAGCAGTGGAAACCGCATTGAAAATTGGTGCGCCACAAACCTATCTAACCCACATGACCCAGCACGTGGACTATGACGAAACCAGCGCCGCCTTGCCAAAGGGCGTTTTCCTTGCGTATGATGGTTTACGTTTAACGCTGTAGGAGCGGCTTTACTCCCCGCGACCTCTGAAAAAGGGTTTTACTCCACAAGGGCACCACACAAAGGGGAAGGAACCGCTGAACACAGATTGACGCAGAGGATTGGAGGAATCGCAACCACGCCACGTTCAGGTCGCGGCATAAAGCCGCCCTACAGGGGACAGATACCCCATCTTCTATCTGTGCGAATCTGCGTTCATTTGTGGTTCAAGAAGGTCATTGATCCATTTGCGGTGGGGGCCGCTGATGAGGACGTCTGATAACTGTTCCGTACCCACCCAGTGGAGGGAGGGCTCGCGTACGGCCCATTGCAGGATTTCCTCAACAGGTGCTGCATAATAGATGTTTTCCGTCCAGCGTTCCTGGCTGATTCCCCGCTTGCGGGTACAATGAAGATAAATATGGGGATGAGAGAGCCAGTGTTCAGGAAGGTTGGGCAATTCATGAAACGATTCCAGGCGCCTGGTTTTTCCTGCTGTTGTTTTTTGTAACAGGAGTTTATCACCGTGGAGTAAGAATAATCGCTGGGCGGTGCGTTCCTGAAGCTGAGCCTTGACGAAGCGGGGAATCTCCTGCAGGTGGGGTAGGGAGTATCCTTCGCAGAAGGTCTGTACGGGGCAAACGGTGCAGAGGGGGTTACGGGGTGTGCATACCGTGGCGCCCAGTTCCATCATTGTCTCGTTGAATGCCCCTGGTTGTCGGTGTGAGATGAGCTGATCTGCAAAAGGCTTGAGCAGACGCGATGCTGTCGAACTGTCACGATAGCAGGTTTCATCTCCTTTTAAGCGGGTGAGAATACGGACCACGTTGCCGTCCACACACGCGCTCGACTGTCCGAGAGCAATACTGCGTATGGCTGCCGCCGAGTAAGGACCGATGCCAGGCAGTGCGAGCCAGAAGGCTTCGTCCACTGGAATGCTCTTCAGCGGAGCCAGTATTTTGGCTAGTGCGTGCAGGTTGCGGGCTCGCCGATAGTACCCCAGTCCTTCCCATGCCTTGAGCACCTCTGCTTCTGAGGCCTGCGCCAGTGCGGAGAAATCAGGAAAGAGCAGCAGCCAGTTTTCAAAGTAGCGGATGACCGTATCCACCCGTGTCTGCTGCAGCATGAACTCTGAAACGACCGTACGGTAGAGGGAGGTCTGCGTGCGCCACGGAAGCAGGCGCTTCTGTTTGGCAAACCAGCCTAGCAGTGTTTGCTGAAATGTTGTGGTATTCTCTGGCTGCCAGGGAGAGAGAGGCTTAGATAGCGGCACGGTGCTTACTGGCTGAGTTTTAATTTGTGCAATTTGGGTGCGATGACTGCACGGCAATAGCCAGCATGCGGATTCTTGCGAAAATAATCCTGATGATATTCTTCCGCTCGCCAGAAATCCGTTGCAGGCCCGATTTCGGTGATGATCGGATTCGGATAAAGGCCCGACTTGCCAACCTTATCGGCAGATTCACGGGCTGCTTTCAGTTGTTCCTCACTGTGCGTGAAAATGACGGACCGATATTGTGGACCAATATCATAACCTTGCTGGTTGGGAGTGGTTGGATCATGCATTTTCCAGAACCAATCGAGTATTTCTTCATAACGGATCTGTTCGGGGTTGTGGCGAAACTGAACAACTTCCGCATGTCCTGTATTGCCCTCACAGACCTGTTCGTAGGTGGGATGCGGGACGTGCCCTCCCATATAACCTGATTCTACCCGATATATGCCTGGAATTTTCTCCAGAACAGCTTCTATACACCAGAAACATCCCCCTCCCAGCGTCACAGTTGGATAATGTGAAGGTATTTCTTCAGACATGGAACCAGCATGATTGGCTCCAGTGTACTCGTCAATCTTCTCACGATCCGCCGCTCGCTGAGTACACGCTGCGAGGAGAACAGCAACGAGCAAAAGGTACAGGGTTGATTCTTTTCTCAAACTGTACTGGAGTTTACTGTTCCTTGGCCACTTTGGTCAGGGTGATGTTCAGGTATGTGGTGTCACCCTTGTTGCCCTGGCTGAAAGAAGAGACAAACGGATTTTGCTTGTGAGGACGTGGGGCGGCAGGCTTGTCACCATCCTCTTTGGCTTGCTTTTGTTTGTGTGCGTAACGAGGTTTGTGGCCATGCTTGGAATTGGCCATGATCTGTAACCAGGGGAGCAATCCTTCCAGCGACTGCGAAATCTCCGCCGCCGTTGCGTCATTGCCAAAGTTTCCAGCGAGAGTGATTTGTACCACATCAGAGAGGGAGAATCCAGTGGTCAGTACGTCCAATTGAGCGAGGTTTTTGACCAGATCCATCGGCACGGGAATACCTGCGGCCTGATTCTTTTCATGTCGGTCAACAGCCTTTTGGATTTTTGCTTTGAGCTGATCGGTTAACTGGAGAGATACAAAGCCCTGCGATTTTGTATCCAAGCCCGATTTGGCAGTAGCGGCAAACGCTGGCAGATCTCCCTGATTCTTGTTGTTTACGATATCCGCAACTGCCTGTGGTGTGCCGAATGCAAGCAAGGTATGGTTGTCCCTCACCACGGAAGCGATCGCTACGGTGTGTTGATGGCGGGTCCACTGCAGGACAGGGACGCCGTCAATGGTGGTGCGTTCCGTCTGAATCTTTTTATCTGTATCCTTACTTTGCTTCTTAGCCAGTTCGGCTTCAATCTGTTCCAGGGTGATTGGCTTGGACAGGCTGATGGCGGAGGAGAGAACGGCGTCTTTATGCTCTTCCTTGTTTTTGATCGCGTCCAGTTTGGATATGGAAAAAGCGACTTCCTGAAAGTCTGACGGCTCCAGGTTCAGCGACTCTTTGAGGTGTTGCCATTTGCCGTGCAGGGGATGATTCGCATATTCTTGTCCCAGTTGGGAATCGCGCATTTCCCTGAGATTTACGTAGCCAACCAGGTCTGCATCAGAACGGTATGCTGCTGTTACGTTGGGTTTTGCAGCAGTCTCGCTGGCGAGAGACAACCCGTAGAGAGATACGTTGGAGAGGCTCAGAATAAGAACACCAAACAGGGATGCCTGTAATTTACGGGAACGGAGCTGTGTATGGATTTTCATGTTGGTAGGAGGGTGGAAGTATCTGTGTTACATGGAGACTATACGTATAACTAATATATTATCACCGTGAAATGATAAAAGTTACAAAATAAAAGGGTATTATTGATTTTGTTTCCATGCTTTACAAACCAGATCACGGATACGCTGGCGGTATCCCCCAATTCCATTGCCAGGGAGGGAGAATCCATATTCGATAGCGCTTTAACAAGGAAACGAAGCGATGGAATTGGTCACGGAACAGTGGATCTGGTTGTTGTTGGGTGCGTTGATGGTCGGATTGGGCAAGAGCGGGGTGCCTGGCTGTGGCAACATTGCGGTGGCGCTGTTTGCCATGGTGCTGCCCGCGCGCGAGTCGGTCGGAATCATTTTGTTGGTGTTGATTGCCGCGGATGTGGTGGCCGTGCGCATCTATCGCAGGCATGCGGACTGGCCGCAGTTATGGCGTCTGTTTCCACCCGCCATTCTCGGGATTGTGGCAGGGTATTTCGCCTTGGACTATTTGGGGAATGAGGACATCAAACGGGTGATCGCGGTGATTCTGCTGTTGGCGGTGGCACATACCGTGTGGAAAATGCTGCTCGCTCTACGCGGGCAGCAGCAGAAAGATCCGCCGCGTTATCTGGCTCCAGTGATCGGTGTGGCCGCTGGCTTGACGACGATGATAGCGAATGCCGCGGGACCGATCATGCAGTTGTATCTGCTGGCCATGCGTTTGCCCAAAATGGTGTTCATTGGCACCGGCGCCTGGTATTTTTTGCTGATGAATGTGTTCAAGGTTCCCTTTGCCGTTGGTCAGAACATGATTACCAGCGACAACGTCTGGTTGAGCCTGACACTCATGCCCATGGCCATTATCGGCGGTCTGATTGGCCCAGCCATTGTCAAACGTATCTCCCAGCGCTGGTTCGAAATCCTGGTTCTGGTGTTTATCCTGATCACCGCAGTTCTATTACTGGTGCGGTAATAGGAAGGTGAACAAGTCTCTCACAAAGGGCACCAAAAAATATAAGATAAAAGGAAACCGCAGATGGCGCAGATGACCGCAGAGGGTTTTCTCTGTAGGAGGGGCTTTACGCCGCGACTGCTGATTTAATGGGTTGAATGGAGGGATCCCGACTCGTCGGGATCCCTCCATTCAATAAACTTCTCTGTGTTGCTGGTGTGCTCCGTGAGAGACCTAAACCGACCCGAGGCGCCGATCCTTTTGCAGATAGTTCTGCACGTAGTCGCGTACTGCTTCCTCCAGTGGGGTGATCTCTTCGGTGTATCCGCTGCTGCGCAGCTTGCTGATATTGGCAAGGGTGGTGTACTGGTATTTTTCCCGAAGGATTTCGGGCATCGGGATAAATTGGATATCCGGGGTTTTCCCCAGTGCGGCGAAGATCGCATGGGCCAGATCGAGCCAGGTGCGCGAGAGACCGGAGCCGAGGTTGTAGAGACCGCCTGGGATTTGGTTTTGGGAGGCCAGATGCAGCACCATGTTCACGGCGTCTTTGACATACAGGAAATCGCGGTTCTGTTCGCCGTCGCGATAATCGGGGCGATGGCTTTGGAATAACGAGATTTTACCCTCACTTTGGATTTGCCGAAAGGCTTTGCTGACCACGCTGCGCATATCGCCTTTGTGTTCCTCATTGGGTCCGTAGACATTGAAGAACTTGAGGCCGATAATCTGTGAAAACCATCCCTGCTGTTGGGCGTAGAGATCGAACATGTGTTTGGAATAGCCATACATGTTCAGTGGGCGCAGGTTGGGCAGACATTCCAGATTGTCCTCCATGCCTGCCTCGCCATCGCCGTAGGTGGCCGCAGAGGAGGCGAACAGCAGGCGCGACTGGCGCGCCAGGGCGTAACGGGCAATCGTTTGTGTGTAGCGGTAATTGTTATGAATCAACCACGCAGCATCTTTCTCTGTTGTGGCGGAACAGGCGCCCAGATGGAAAATCACGGAAAAGTGCGGGATGCTGTCGGGGTGTTTTTCCAGAATGGAGGAGAGTTCATCCGCTTCAAGGTATTCGCGATAGCGCAAGGGAACCAGGTTCTTCCATTTTTCGCTGGTGTCCAGACGATCCGAGACCCAGATATCCGTGACGCCCCGGCGATTGAGTTCCCAGATCAGGGCGCTGCCGATAAACCCTGCTCCGCCTGTAACCAGCACAGGACCTTGTTGCCATAATTCACTCATACGCCTTTGACAGTTCCTGTGAACGTTTGGAGGCTGCCTGCAAGGTCTTTTGCAACAGCTCTCCCAGGTGATACTCAGATAAAACCTTCAGGCCTGCCTCGGTGGTACCGCCGGGCGAGGTGACTTCCTTGCGCAGTTCTTCGGCTTCCCTACCGCTTTCATTCAGTAACTTTGCGGCGCCAATGAATGTCTGACGGGCCAGCAGACGGGCGGAGTCCGCACTCATTCCGAGCTGTATGGCGGCCTGGGTCAATTGATTGGTGATTTCAAAGAAGTAGGCGGGACCACTGCCGCTCAGAGCGGTGACCAGATCCAATTCTGCTTCCTGCACCTTGACGACTTCACCGAGCGCACCCAGCAACTGACTCCAGATGGATTGATCCTGCGGGGAAATGCCAGACTCGATGGTAAACGCGGTAATGCCTGCCCCTACCTGCGCAGGCGTATTTGGCATGGAGCGGACGATATTGGTGGCCTGTGCAAACCGTTTGTGCAGTGTGCGCAGGGAAATGCCAGCCAGAACGGATAGAAACGATTTACCACGGCTCCATTCATCCCATTGTGAATCCAACTGCGCCAACTGAGCGGGCTTGCATGCAATGACCAGATGGGTGCATTGCTGTGCGAGCTGCTGGGGACTCTTCGCAAGGGTGATGCCTGTCTGTTCTGCAAGGCGTTGCGCACTCTCTCCCTTGCCGCCAGAGCAAAGAATCTGTTCAGGGGAAAGTAGCTGTTTGTTCAAGATCCCGCGCACCATGGCCGTTGCCATGCGACCAGAGCCGATAAAACCCAGAGTAATATGTTTCATACTGGTGTCGTTGGTTGTGTATTCACTCTCGTCCACATGCCGCTTTCATCCATGACTACGGTTCTGGTCAACAGATCATGCAGTGTCTGTCTGCTGTGTGTGAACAGCGGCAATAGTGCAATTCCCAAAAGAAAGATGGAACCGAGCGAGCCGACTGGGAAGAGCACAATACAGCAGGTTTTAATCAGTGCACGGGCTATGGTGATCTGTGATGTGACAGGCTGACGGGTCCGCAGGCTGTAAACACGCATACGGAATAGCTGTTTCCCAATGGAGCTTCCTTTGGTGAGGATTTCGCTCAGGCTGAAGTAAAGGGTGAGGATGATTACCAGCCCGATGTTTGCGGGAGTTTCGATCGGAGAGATTTCTTCCACCATGCGTTGGAGGGCCTCTGCGACCTCCTCTTCTGAAGCGGAAGGGCTGGATGCTTGCACAGTCAGTTCCTGGAAGTTCTGCATGCGTTCCTGCAAATCAGGCACGATGGGTGGCAGTACCAGATAGAGCAGCAGCAAAACAGAAATGACAGCGGCAATGAGGCCATCAATCAGAAAAGCGATCAATCGTTTGCCGTAGTTTGCGAAATTAAGGATGGGAGAAGGTGATGGTTCAGACGACATGTTCAGGGTTATTTACCGTTTTGTTGCAGGCATGCTTGCCAGGTGTTCTTCATCAGCATGGCTACCGTCATGGGGCCAACTCCGCCAGGAACAGGGGTGATGGCGGAACAGAGTGGGGCCACGTTTGCAAAGTCGACATCGCCCACCAGACGGTAGCCTGATTTGCGGCTGGCGTCTTCGATGCGGTTAATCCCGACATCGATCACCACGGCGCCCTTTTTGACCATATCGGAACGAATGGCATGCGGGCGTCCCATGGCGGCAATCAGTATGTCCGCGCGCCGTGTGATGGCGCCGAGGTCCGCCGTGCGGGAGTGGCACACCGTCACGGTGGCGTCTCCCCATTCTCCCTTGCGCACCAGCAGCAATGAGAGCGGTTTGCCAACGATCAGGGAGCGGCCGACAACCACGACTTCCTTGCCGCGCGGGGAAAGGTTGTGGTGTCGCAGAATTTCAATGACACCGGCGGGCGTACAGGAGACAAACGCCGTATCGTCTTCCTGTGCGATTTTCCCCAGATTTTCGGTGTGGAATCCGTCCACGTCCTTGTCGGGAGAAATGTGGCGGAAGGTTTCCACCTCGGACCATCCCGCGGGCAGCGGAGCCTGCAGGAGAATACCGTGTACAGAGGAATCCTGATTCAACCGTTCGATCGCATCCAGTACGGTCTGGCGGTCGACATCGGCGGGAAACACTTCCAGATGACTTGCAATGCCCAGGGACTCCGCGGTCTTCTTCTTCTTGGTGACATAGGAAACGGAAGCAGGATCTTCGCCCACGCGCAGGAAGGCGACTTTAGGCTTCAGGTTCGGATGTTGTGAGATTTCATTGCGCAGGCGCTCAAGAACAGATTCAGCGATTGCGTTGCCATCAATCAGAAGTGGTTGCATAAATAGAGTTCAGTTTTCTCTGGGACGAATGCTGATTGCCTCAATCAGGTAGTTATTGCTTTTTTCGATCTTTTTTACGGTTCCGGTGATCAACACCTTTTTGTGGAAAAGTCTGTCGAGAGACTCGGTGCCCGCTACCTTGTCGGCACTGATGAGTGCGATGCGGCGATGGTCACTGCCGATGATTTCAAAGGGATATTTTTTCTGATCCCGACCCACGCTCTGGTAAGGACGGAATGTGCCAACAAAGTAGCGCAATTGCTTTTTATTTTCAGGCAGTTCGCTCAGAAAACGATAGGTGGTAATCGGGGGAGAAATCGGGTCTCCGTCAGGCTTTGGCGCACTGCTCTCCGGGGTTGCTGAAGGAACAATGGGAGCCGCAGGTGCGACAGCCAATACCTGAAAATACACAGGAAGCGTTTTGGTTACCGATATCTGGGTGAAATTCCCCCGTACGTCGCCGTATTCCGCATGGTCTCCCTTCTGCCACTGGAGCAACACGTAGGACTCCTCGGAGGGCTCCTGATAGACGGGGGCGTCCGGGCGGACAGAGAGGTCTTTGAGCAGGTCGCGATTGTTCACATAGCCCGCCAGTGTGACTTTTTGCTCGGTCTGAAACCATCGCTCATTCGCCCTTTGCGGGTTATTGTGCGGCTTACTTTGCTGGCGCAGTTCATTGTTAATGGCGGTAGTGCCTACGGCAGGGCTGTTGGTATCCGCTTGCAGATAGAGCGTGGCGGAACGTGTCGTGTTGGGTACAGGGGTGGGCTGTCCGGCTAACGCACCTGTCACGGATACATACAGCAGAGCGGAGAGTAGATGGAAAACGGATGTGAAGTTGCTCATGGACTGACTGTGTGGAAGTGGTGCCCCCACTGGGAATCGAACCCAGATTTTCGGTTTAGGAAACCAACGTTCTATCCATTGAACTATGGGGACTCCAGAGACTAAAAAGAGTGATTCATAGACTCCTCACACGCAAGGTTTTCTTTACAAGAGGGTCAGTCTGCTGGACGCTGAAAACACTCCTGTAGGAGCGTCTTTACGCCGCGACCAACGATCACACAACATTCGGGTCGGGGCATAAAGACCCTCCTGCGATCTCTTCGCGGTTTCGTGTGAGGCTCTGGTCGGGGGGGTAAAGCTGTTCCTACATTTCAGGATTCCTGGTTGACGCACTTTGGCAAACAGGGTTTAATCAAGGATTAACATGCAAGTCATTGATCCTGCTTCCCATCCAGTCCGATATCAACGAATTATTTTAAAGCTCAGCGGCGAGGTTCTCCGCAATCCTGAAACAGGGGAACCGATCGATTCTCATATTTTGGAGGGGATCTGTCGACAGGTGAAGGAGGTGGCGGATATGGGGGTGGAGATTGGCATTGTGATAGGGGGCGGGAACATATTTCGCGGGTTGACGGGGCAGGAGGTAAAAGGGGTGGATCGGACATCGGGAGACTACATGGGAATGCTTTCCACAGTCATTAATGGACTGGCTTTTATGGATTGTCTGGAGAAGATGGGAGTGACGACCCGTGTGATGACTTCCATACCGATGAATCAGGTGGCGGAGCCGTTTATTTTGCGGCGTGCAACGCGCCATCTGGAAAAGAAACGAGTGGTGATTTTTGTTGCAGGAACGGGCAATCCCTATTTTTCAACGGATACTACGGCTGCCTTGCGCGCCAGTGAAATACAGGCTGAGGTCATTATGAAGGCAACCAAGGTGGACGGAGTCTATGACAAGGATCCGATGAAGCATGACGATGCCGTGCGCTACGACGAGATTCGTTACATGGACGCATTGAAGATGCGTTTGAAGATCATGGATGCGACAGCATTTTCCCTATGTATGGATAATGCGATTCCGATCCTGGTGTTTAATCTTTCTGATCCAGGGGCTATCCTGCGCTCGGTGAGCGGTGAAAAGGTGGGTACCCTGGTTCATTGATGAACCGTGGTGGAGACCTCAGGCATGAGTGATTCAGGGCGGAAAAATATACGATTGTTCTGCAGACATGCAGGGGAGCCTGTGGAAGCCCTTGAGTTGCAGTCCTGTCCTGTGGCAAGGGTGTCTGCGGATCAGGTGTTGGTACGTTTGCTGGCAGCGCCGATACACCCCTCGGATTTCGGACGTATCGCCGGTAGTTATGGCAATGCGGAGTTTGTGCCTTTTGTGGGGGGGCGCGAGGGTGTGGCGGAAGTGGTTGAGTGCGGGACGGGAGTACGGGATTTGCGTGTGGGAGATCGCGTATTATTGCCGCAGGACAGTGGTGCGTGGTCGCGTTTTGGCGTGTTTGATGCAGGATCACTGTATCGCCTGCCGAGTGATTTTCCGATAGAAGCTGCGGCATTGTTGCAAGTGAATGCAGCGACTGCCTGGTGCCTGCTGGATTTGTATGAATGCAGCCCAATGTCTGGCACGCCTGTCATTCAAAATGCGGCCAACAGTAATTTGGGAGTGTTATTGGGACAGTTGGCGCGCAGCCGTGGTATTCCGATGATTCACCTGGCGCGCTCTGAGCAGGCGAGAGAATCGTTGCAGACCGCTGGATTGGAGCAAGTGATGGAGGATAGCGACACGTATCTGCAAGCGTTGTCGGAGGCACAGCGTCCAGGCTTCGCGGTGAATTCAGTGGGTGGTGAGAGCGTCATGCGCCTGATCAAGTCTTTGCGCGTCGGTGGTGAGGTGGTTACGGTGGGCGGAATGGTGCGCGACAAGGTTCGTTTTCCCACCCGCGAACTGATTTTTCGTCAATTGCAATTGCGTGGTTTTTGGATGGATGGATGGCGTAGAAATCATCCTGAGAAGGTGCTGGGGCTAATGGATGACCTGGTGAATTGGGTGGTACGTCACAATCCCGTGTTTCCAGTGGCGGGACGATTCTCATTGGAAGACTATCAAACTGCAATCCGAATGGCCGGAACAAGCCGTTGGGGCAAGGTATTGCTGACAGGAGATTGAATGGCAGGTGAGGAAACAGACATTCCCCCGATCAATAAGGATTTGTTGGTAGATTACGCAGGTTGGGAGGGATGGAAGGAAGGAGTGTCACTGGCGCAGAGGGGAGTGATCGGTACAGTGGAATGGGGAGAGCAGTCCCTGCGCGGTGAATTGGAGGCGGGAGGACGCAAGCTTTTCCCTAAAATAGAGTGGCGCCGTGGTAAGCTGCATGATTTTTCCTGTCAGTGCGCTGCGGGACGCCGCGGAGAATTCTGCGGACACCTCTCTGCATTGCTGGCGCTGGTCATGCTCAAACAGGAATTGGAAAGGAAATCGCAGGAGACGGTTGCAGTGACCGGGTTGCCGCCGTTACAGGGGTTTCGCTACTCTGTGCAAAAGGGTATTGTACTGGGGTTGGTGATTCGTGTGGCTCCCAACTGGCAAACCACCCTGCCACAGGGCAAGGTGTTGGTCCTGGTGGAAGCGTCGCTGCAGGATCGACAGATGCCGCTGGAACAATTGGATCGCGGTAAGGCCTATCAGTGGGACGATGCCGTCGAGGGTTGTTTGCGCTGGATCGGAGAGTGGTGTCAGGGAAAATATGTCGGTATGTTGCAGCTTACACAGACGCGCCTGCGCAGACTGGTCGAGCAGGGGAAGCGTGGCAGGGGGGTGGTCTGGCAATATGCCGATGGGCCTGCGATTGAGGAGGACGATGTTTTCTGGGAAAAAGTGTGCAGTGAGAAAACGGATACATTACCTGCGTACAGCACTGTCAAAAATGTGCATTCGGCAAAGCCTGCCGCAGGTGAGAATAAACCGCAGACAGGCTTGGTGCAGTGTGTCATGGATGGGTCGGAGAATTATCTTTCCCTGCGCTTTCAACCACTTTCGTCCGCATGGAAGGAATGGGCGTACGCGGAGGGATTAAAGTGGGAGCCGTCCAATCAGAGATTTTGGCTGCGCGATCGGCTGCAAGTGCGTCCATTTCTGTCCCGCAACTGGAGCAGGCTCAGGACGCAGACTCAATTACGGGAGGAAGAGCACTTTATAAATGTGTTTGGCGCATTCTTCCTGGTGTCGATCCATGCTGTTGTGAGCGGTGGGGAAAGTGATCGGGAAATACGGTTTGTCGTCAGGGATTCTTCAGGAGAGCAGATTGAAGCAGAGATCGACTGGGATCGTTGTGCGGTGCGTGGTACGGATACCTCGCTATTGCTTGATTATGCATCCTGGGAACGCGCATGCCAGGTGCGCGAAGTGTTGCAGAGAGAAACGGGAAGTGTTGTGAGGCACGTAGTCAGGTCTGGTGAGGAAGCGTACTGGAGTCAGGAGTTGTCACGTCACGGAATGATACTGGATGCGCCTGTGGACTGGCGTGAAAAGGCGACAGCCTTATCGAATTTTTCCGCATTGGAAGCCCCTGTTCTGCCGCATTCTCTGGAGGGTCAGTTGCGCGTTTACCAGAAGATCGGGGTAGCCTGGATCATTCATCTGTTCAGGAATCAGCTCAGTGGAATTCTTGCGGATGAGATGGGGTTGGGAAAAACGATTCAAACGATCGCAGCCCTGTCCGCTTGTCGACGGGATGCCCGTTTACCGCAATCGCCCTGGCTGATCGTGTGTCCTGCC
>CAZYDZ010000023.1:10174-17234 GCA_964646535.1 uncultured Opitutaceae bacterium | reverse complement strand
AGTATTAAGCTTAATCCAGCAGATGCAAAGTTTTGGCGATCAATGCCTGGATATGGCCCGGTCTATTCTGGGACATAACCTGAATTCTATTAACGAGGATGGAACCATCACCCCGGTCAACGGGGAACAATCCAGGTTCGACGAGCCTGGTCACGCGGCCTTGGCTATCGGTGAATTTTACCGCGCCACAGGGGAAACCACTTTGGATGGCTACGATCTGATTGATCTGGCTGCCCGTTGTATCACCGCACAGGCGTTCATGGAGCCAGTAGCCGAAAACGGCCTGGCTTATTCCGCGCTGGCACTGCTTTCCTTCGGTCCTGCCAAGGATCGTAATCCGGTGTGGGAGCGCCTGGTCGACCCGACACGCGAGCAACTGGATCGCCTGTTGCTGGCACGCAGTGACTATGAAAACCACTGGCAGGCCTTCAACATCGCCAAAGCCGTGGCACGCTTCAGCATGGGGCTGAGCAAGAAGGATGAAACCAGTAAGCTGATCGACCGTTTTGTGGAGCGTATTCGCGAGCGCAGCTCACAAGGCTTCTGTGACGACAATACAGACCAGAAACTGGGAGGTATTTTCGACCTGTACGGCGTCCTCAGCTTCGTCTTTATCCGCCAGGCACTACAGCTTCACTCCAATATCCACCTGCGTGACCGCAAACTCCCCAGCCTGCGTACCTACGCTGAACACTATATCAAGATGCTACCCGATCTGGTTCGCCAAGACGGTCTGGGGTGGGCTTATGGGCGCGGTATCGGCGCGTATGGCCAGATGCACTGCATCAGTATCCTCCTCCAGTCAATGCGCGACGGATGGATTGCCGATGACCAGAAACCGCGCTACACGGATATTCTGCGTCGTCTGTTCAGTTTCTTCTTCCTGACCTACCTTGATCAGGAACACGGTTACCTTGTCATCCGTGATGAGGAGCGCAGTACGATTGCCAACCATACCACCCGTATGGCGAACTTCGACGGAGCGCGTTACCTGAGCCAATGGTCCCGCCTGACCCGCTCGGTCCAGGCGCCTTCTGATGTCAAGCCTCTCCCTCCCAAGACAGGCGGACGTTTCGTTGCCTTTGACAAGTCAGGCCGCAAGGAACAGGGACTGTTCCTTTATCAGGATACGGAATCGGGTCTTCACCTTCAACTGCCGCTGGTCGGCACTGGCGCAAATCCGACATCGGATTCCCTGCCTTTCCCCCACTGTCCAGGAGTATTCGATTGGCCCGCAGATACCTATCTGCCCATCATGATCCCAGAGCTTACTTTTGGTAACAATGTGATCATTCCTGCCTTTTACGGCAAACAATGCGTGACGGGGCTCGGTCTGCGCCGCAGTTTCTACTTCCGCTACGAACAGCCTGAACTGATCAATACCAATCAGGAAATCATCAACGGTCTGGGAAGCTGCAAGGTATCCTGGGAATTTACTGGCAACAAGATCGCCAGCGAGTTCGCTTTCACGGTGAAACAACCGATACAACTGGATCGCTTCCGCTACGTGCTGGCAATCGGTACCCATCACTCTTCCTACTTTGTTGACACGACTCTGGCGCTCGGTCCTGAGGGTCATCGCTGCGAAGTCACCAAGAATGATTTTCAGGCAAACTGGAAGGATACGGAAGTGGTATCGGACAATCCAAAGTACAAGGGATTTTACGGCAAGATCCACTACCTGCAGTACCTGACCCGCGACCACACATTACAAATGCGCCCAGGGCAACAATATCGTTTGCGCGTGGAATTCGAGCCCGATATTACCCTGGCAGGAGCCTGATCCGGACATGCTCTCCGTCCGTATTATTCCGTGCCTTGACGTCCATGCGGGCAGGGTGGTCAAGGGCGTGCGATTTGTCGATCTGAAGGACGCAGGAGATCCGGTGGACAGTGCCCGCGCTTACCAGCAACAGGGGGCCGACGAACTGGTCTTTCTGGATATCACCGCCTCCAATGAGGAACGGGGTATCATGCACAAGGGAGTCGAGAGGACCGCAGCCGAATGTTTCATGCCGCTCACGGTCGGCGGGGGCTTACGATCCGTCGAAGACATCCGCTCCATGCTACTCGCTGGCGCCGACAAAATTTCTCTCAATACTGCGGCACTGCTACAGCCTGAGCTAATTCGTGATTCTGCGCGCAAGTTTGGCAATCAATGCATTGTGGTCGCCATTGATGCGAAAAAGGAACCCAATGAGGAGCGCTGGCGCGTTTATACGCACGGCGGCCGCAAACCAACCGAACACGACGCCATTGAATGGGCCAGGCGGGCGGTCAACCTTGGCGCTGGAGAGATTCTGCTGACCAGCATGGATCGCGACGGTACTGGCGACGGTTATGACCTGGAGTTGACTCGCCGCTTATCTGAAGCCATTGAAGCGCCAGTTATCGCATCCGGCGGCGCAGGCAATCTCGATCACATGGTTGATGTTCTGAAACAGGGCAAGGCAAGCGCTGTACTGGCCGCATCCATTTTTCACTTTGGCACCTATACGATTCCACAAACAAAACGATATTTGGCGGAGCATGGGATTCCTGTACGCTTGACTGAACCCTCCTGACTCATTTGATTACTTTTGTAGAGTGGTCTGCAACAGCACATCCATTTCTTCGCGATCTCCATGAAAAAGCAACTTCTTGGCCGAACAGAGCTAATGGTATCCGAGTTGTGCCTCGGCACTATGAATTTCGGCTGGAAGCTGCACCAACAAAAGGCATTTGAAATTCTGGATGCCTACTATGAGGCCGGAGGCAATTTTTTTCAGGCAATCGGCACCTATCCCGATACGGGCCTCCTCCCCGCCCCCGAAGAATGGCTTGGTGAATGGATTGAATCCCGCAAGATACCACGCGACAAGATTGTGCTGACCTCCCGCATCATTCTTCCCAAGACGTTTTCGCTGGAGGATGATGCGCTTGCTACTTCGATCGAGGAATACTGCCACACCTCACTGCAACGTCTGCGCTCCGATCACGTAGACCTGTTGTTTTTGGAATGGAGCCGCTCCCTCCTTCCTCTTGAGCATACACTCTCAACGCTTGAAGCGCTACAGCAGAAACAGGTCTTCCGCTACATCGCCTCCGCCAATTTCCCGCTTTGGCGCATTCCACAATGCCTGCACATCAGCCCTGACCCCAAGTCCAGCATGCTGCGCGTGGTCCAATCCGAATACTCGTTACTCTCCTCGCTGATGATGGAAGAAAACCTGATTGACCTGCTGCAGGATTACGAACTCGGCTTTATCGCTTCAGCAAGCCTCAGCGGCGGCATTCTCTCTGCCCGTACTCCTCCCGTTGGTACCGAACAACGCAAGGAAGCATTGCTCCAACGGATTGCGGCCACAGCAGACGCACACAATGCCTCCCTGGCCGAAACGGCATTGTCCTGGGTACTGTCCAACCCACAGGTTTCCTCAGCGGTAATCAGCGTCAATTCCGTCAACCAGTTGAGCGAATTGATTCAGGCCACGACACGCGACATCTCCAGTGAAGCTTTCGGACGCGCCAGAAAACATTTCCTGAAACGCGACTCCATCGACTGGGGTTGACTCAAAACCACATGGTGACCTTAGCCATGTAGGAGCGGCTTTATGCCACGACCCGAACATTGTGTAGGCTTGGTCGTGGCATAAAGCCGCTCCTACAATCACAGTGCCTCGTGAGAAATACCTCTTTGCGAAGGGCAAAGTCCTCTCGCACGCTGGAATTACCAATTAAATATACCGAGAGGGTCGTGGTTCTGTTTTGGCGGCGCTCCATGCACCACACTCTCGATTCTGAGCTTGCGGGTTCCACCAGGAGTCTCCCAGTCAAATTCGTCTCCCGTGGAGAGTCCAATAATCGCAACCCCAATAGGAGCCAAAACAGACAGTTGCTGCTTATCCATGTCTGCATCCTCAGGCATGGTCAGTGTCCATTCATCCACTTCACCCGTTTGCAGATCCACCAGGCGCACAGTGGAGTAAAGCGCGGCAGTGGTCTCTGGCAATGCCGTAGCATCCACGATCACCGCACGCTTCAACTCATGCTGTAAATTTTGAATATTTTCACTCTTGTCTCCAGATTTGATCAACTGATCGACGATCTTCTGTAGGCGACTGTGATCTTCCTTGGTGAGATAAATGGTTTTTGTAATCATAAAATCAAATAGTAGTAAAATGGTATGGGCTGGGGCAAAACTCCCGTTTGTCTTCCGATGGCAATCCAGCCGTTTTTCTTATTGTTTTTTCAATGCCTGGCAGATTTATAGTTCTTGATAACCGAAAGACATCCTGCCTCGCATACGTAATAATGCCTTCGTTTTTTCCTTGTGATCCCGGTGCTATCTTGAACTTTGCCCGGAAGGATTACCTGTCTGGCAGCAAATCAGAGATCAACACCGGGCACAACTGGCCGGAGTCGTAAAGGATAAATTTCCCATCGGAATAGATAGACAGGCATTATTTGCATAAACGGGTATAAGCGTATTCTACAATCACCCACGCCTGTTATTTTGTCAAGTCCGGCTGATTTCCGGTAGTGGTACGGAACCGTAGATTTTCGCAGATTTTACAGGCGGCTGAGTCTTGGACGATAGCGGGTTTTCAGTTTTTCATTCGCCTCCAGCGCCCCCTCAATGCTCTGACTCTTCAATAGAGGCGCCTCTATTCCCTTTTCTTTCAACACCTCCAGAATTTCCAGCATGAGCAAATTCAACAACAGGCACCCCGTCAGAGTAGAGGTTGGTCCCACCTTCTGATTTTCCTGGTACTCCACGGAGGCATCGCCATGCACACCCTTGTTGTCGAGAACGAAATCTGCCGCCTCGTAAAGCCGCTGTGTCAATCCCGCTGGCGGCTTGCCCGCCTTGGATACCTCCAGCGAAGTGACGGCAATCACACCTACTCCACGTTTTTTGGCCTCGAGCGCCACTTCCACAGGGGATGCGTTTCTACCCGAGTTGGATACCACGACAATATACTCCCCTGCATTCATGCCAAAGCGACTGGCGTGCGCATTGAGCACACGCGTACCATAGCCAGGTAATGTCTCTGCCATTCCCCCTGTTGGGTCCAACACGCCTGTCACTGGCACCAACCCACCTGCACGCCCAATCAGCTCCAGCGCCACCATCGCCGAGTGTCCACTTCCAAACAGGTGCAACACCCCGCCGTTTTCAATCGACTTCGCCACGGCGCGTCCCGCCTGGATTAAAGCATCCCGATTATCCTCATAGGCCTCGCGCATCACACGGGCAGATACTTCAAAAAACTGATCTTGTAATCGTGTTTTGGACATGAATCCACAACTGGCGAAATCCAACCACCTTGGCAAGAGCCAGTTTTTATAAGAAAAGGCTCGCGCAAAACAACAAAGAGTCAGGACAGAAACATACTCTCTTCATGTAGGAGCGGCTTTACGCCGCGACCAGCCCCACACTACGTTCGAATCGCGGCATAAAGCCACTCCTACAAGACAAACATTATCGTTTGAACCATCCTGTACCCCTTAAATCCTCCAATGCGAATGTGTCTATCTATCCGCCTGAAATGCCTCACGATTACCCTTTTCTTTTTTGAGTCTTTCAATCAGTTCCTCTATGATTTTCTTATTATGCTCGTTCTTGGATGCGATACAGGCTATCAATTCCACAATATCATTAAATGAGCTCTCCTTGTCTTCTGCGGTCATCACCTCGTAGACCACGTTTCCATCTCGAAAAAGAATATAGCCATACTCTCCTCGCGATGGGCTCACTATTATCATATCATCAGCCTGATGTGGTGCAATCCCTATAGCAAATCCTCTCCACTCTCGATTAAATAACCGTTTTGCCGTCTCTACATCCTTGCAAAAATTAACATTGATTAGTAACTCCTGCGCCAAACCTTCCTTGAAAACTCTAATATTTTTCCAGTTACCATCCG
This sequence comes from uncultured Opitutaceae bacterium, assembly GCA_964646535.1. GTDB lineage: Bacteria > Verrucomicrobiota > Verrucomicrobiia > Opitutales > UBA2995 > CAZYDZ01. Next base: position 11,325 of record CAZYDZ010000023.1, on the reverse strand, counting down.
TTTTCCAATAATAAGAAAATCCCTTTGACGCATCCAAGGATTGATAGTCAAATATAGTGATACGCTCAATCAGTGAATTCAACAATTTTTCTTCAATTAATTTATCCTTCTCATCCCCAAACAAATTCCCACATAAAAAGTATAATGCAAGCACAAATATAGGCTTAATATATATACTAAAACTCATCTGATTCTTGTGCGCTAAATGTATTTTCATCATGTTCGACACTTATTATTATCTCGTTAAAACAATCATTATAATATCCATCTCGGAGAGATGCCCATGGAGCGATAGTAGATATTTCAGGAAATCCAGATATCCCATACGAAGGGTCATGAAAATCATTTCCTATTCTCAAAATCGCATGATAATTAAAGAATGGATTTTCAATCACAGACTCTTCTTCTAAAGTAGGGCGACGAACTCTCATACTTGCCTTGCGCTTTTTGGCATTGCCGACCTTTGAATACATATCCTTTTCAAATAAACCTTTTTGCAAAAATCTCTGAAGGATTGGGAGATTTATTTATATCTGAATTTCAGGGTACGCGCTGGCGCGCGAACCCTTCGCTGTATTAGGGAACACCGTTGGTGTTTTTGTTGACTCCCACTTCATTTTCCAATTCGCTCTGATAACCGCATATTTTCATTCCTTCCGTCCATACGCAGATTCGTAAGCAATTTTCTCCTTCGTTAACTGTTGAATCAGATTCTTCAGGGCTTCCGCATTACCATTCTCCCTTAATGCAACGTGAGTAATAAAATCCATGATATCATCGAAAGAATTACTTTCGTTTTTCGCAGTTATAATGGAATACACGATATTCCCATCCCTGAAGAGAATATAATTATACCGACCAAACGCAGGGGTCATTATAATCATATCTCCAATTTCATGATCCGGGCCGCTAAGACCATAGAGTAGCCAAACCCTGTTAAATAAACGATTGGCGCTTTGCGAATCTCTACAAAAACCTACGCTTACATGTAGGTTCTGCTCAATACCTTTTTTGGAAACCGTAAAATTCTTCCAATCTTTCTCAGTCTTATAAAATGGAAAATCCTTATCTAGCTCTAGCAATAAATAATCGGAGTCAGTGATACGCTCAATAAATACATTCACTGGATTCACTTCACTTATGACAACATC
>CAZYDZ010000023.1:0-10164 GCA_964646535.1 uncultured Opitutaceae bacterium | reverse complement strand
CTTGAGATCTTAATATACCATTACAACAAAAAAACATTAAGAAAGAACAAAGCAATATAGCCAGCCTATTAAAAAGAGCTTGATTCTTGAATAATCGCTCCATTGTGAGTAACGGTACTAATAGTAATATAGTCATCATAAATTGCCTCTCTAAGTGAAGCCCCAGGTGCATGAGTTTTTATATCCGGGAATCCAGAAACTCCATATGAAGGGTCATAATAATCAGGCCCTATATTCAGTATAGCATGGTAGATTTCATGGGACCTACTCAAAATGTTTCAACAAATATAGAGAAATGTCAGGCGCAGAAAACTTTCTGTCAATATTTTTTAGACACGCCTCACAGACGCCCACAGAGAATTTCCCCTCCAATCCTTCGGGCTTCGCGTGATCTACTTTCAATTCACGCCTCAGACGTGGCTGTGCTTAATCGCGGCATAAAGCCGCTCCTACAGGGCAAGCCCTATCCATTAAATTCTTCGGGATCTCGCTGTGAGATTCACAAAAAGATTGTCCCTCTGCTGAAACTGCATAGGGTGGAATACAGGATGCCAGACAATACCATCGCCAACAGGGAGAGACCCAAAATTGCGGTCGTCAGTGCGAACCTGAACCCTAAAAGCAAAACCAGGATTCTGTTGCAAGCTGTGGCAGATCGCCTGCAACACTATGGTGGTGAAGTGTCATGGATCGGACTCGATCAGGAACAACTCCCCCTGTGCGATGGCTATCTCTGTTATCAGGAGCCGCGTGTACAGGAACTGACTGCAGAGATTCAATCCTCTGACGCCATTGTGCTCGCTTCTCCCGTCTACAATTACGATTTCAATGCGGTTGCCAAAAACTTTCTGGAACTGACTGGCTCCGCATGGAAGGGCAAACCCGTTGCCTTCGTCTTAACCGCAGGAGGCCCGGGTAGCTATATGGCTCCCACTTCATTTGCCAATTCACTCTGGCTGGATTACCATTGTTTTCTCTACCCACATTTCCTCTATGCCACCGGCCATGATTTTGCAGGGGATACCATTGAATCGGAAAATGTGCTTACCCGTCTGGAAAACCTGAGTAAAGGCTTTGTGCACTTTGCCAAAGTGATTCGTACTGGATTTCCAGTCTCCTGAACCGAAATCCTTAACCCGACCGCAATCTTCACATTCCCTGTATGGCAAAGACATCCAAATCATCCAAGCAACCTCACGTTCCCGTTACCAAACGACCGATCAAGGCCTATAGGAACCTCGACTTTTTGACTCGTCCTGAAAATCGCCATATCCGCGTGATGTGCGAATTGCTGGAACCCTCTCAGCGTCTGGAACGCCATCAGATCAACCATACCCTGGTTCTGTTTGGTTCAGCGCGTATTCTCCCCGAGGATGTCGCAGCGGCCAATTTGGCTGCGGTAAAACGCAAACGCGCCCGCACCAAGGATAAGATGGCAACATTGAAGGAAGAATTGCGTCGGGCAGAACAGTCCGTTGTCTTATCACAATACTACGAGGAGGCCCGTGAGTTGGCCTATCAACTGGCGGTTTGGTCGATGCGTATCCCCGATCCTGAAGATCGCTTCTATATCTGTTCGGGTGGCGGCCCTGGAATTATGGAAGCCGCTAACCGCGGCGCCGGCGAAGCAGGCATGCCTTCCGTCGGACTGAATATCAGCTTGCCTTTCGAACAGACCCCGAATCCCTATATTGAACCGGATCTCTCCTTCGAGTTTCACTACTTCTTTATTCGAAAATTCTGGCTGGTCTATCCAGCCAAGGCGCTTATCACATTCCCTGGCGGGTTTGGCACGCTCGATGAATTCTTTGAGGTTCTCACACTGGTGCAGACCAAAAAAATCAAGCGTGTAATCCCTGTCATCCTCTATGGCAGACAGTACTGGGAGAAAATTCTCAACCTGAATATGATGTACGAATACGGAACCATCAGCAAAGAAGATCTCGACCTGTTTCGTATCGTCGACAACGTGGACGAAGCATTCGAGGTGCTGACGCAAATCCTGCGCGAACAACACCCTGAAATTTTCTCTTACGAAGAGCGCCGATCGTAATCCATCAGACAGGAGCGGCGGCAGCTTCCCCGCCCGCGGCATCCTTGCCATCATCCTTAATCGGTTTGCCACCAGGGGCCTTGCTTTGCTCCTGTTGCTTGGCCTGCTTTTCGTGAAAGGCCTTCGCGGAAGGACTCTGTACGACCTCGGAGCGGATTTCTCCGAACTCAAGAATCTCCTTCACATGTTTCCCTTCAATGGTCTCATACACCAATAACGCCTCAGCCACTGCATCCAATGCTGAACGGTGTTTCTTCAACAGGCTTTCAGCCACTTGATACTGCTCATCAATGATTCTGCGAATGGCCTTGTCGATCTTCTCCGCAGTTTCTTCACTGTGATTTTGATTACGGGAAATCTCACGTCCCAGAAAGATATTCTCTTCGTTGTGATCGAGCAATACTGGCCCGAGTTCGCTCATTCCCCATTCACACACCATATGCCGCGCGATGGAAGTCGCCTGCTTGATATCACCACTGGCTCCACTGGTGATGTCACCAAACACCAGATCCTCGGCAATACGCCCTCCCATTAGAGAGGAAATCTGCTTGAGCATGAACTTCTTCGAATAGTTATAAGTCTCCTTGGTTGGCAGGAACATGGTGCTGCCAAGACTGGATCCGCGTGGAATGATCGTTACCTTGTGAACGGGCAACGTACCGTCATCAAGCAAAGCCTGCACGACCGCATGCCCGGCTTCGTGCCACGCAACCACACTCTTATCCTTTTCATCCATTACCTTGCGACGCTCGCGGCCAAAAGAAATCTTCTCCCGAGCCTCCTCAATGTCGTGCATGGTCACTTCGTCCTTGCGGTAGCGGGCGGCAGTCAATGCAGACTCATTCAGCAAGTTGGCAAGATCTGCCCCCGACAGGCCAGGAGTCGCCTTGGCCACTATTGACAGATCCACATCGGGTCCCAGTTTCACCTTTTTGGCATGGACATTGAGAATTTCCTCGCGTCCGACCACATCCGGCAAATCAATCGTCACCGTACGGTCAAAACGACCTGGACGGCGCAGTGCGCTGTCCAGCACATCAGGCCTGTTCGTAGCCGCAATGATAATCACGCCTTCGTGTCCATCAATTCCATCCATCTCGACCAGCATGGAATTCAGGGTCTGCTCGCGCTCGTCATTACCCCCACCGAGCCCAGCGCCGCGCTGACGGCCAACAGCGTCAATTTCATCAATAAAGATCAGACAGGGAGCGTTCTTCTTCCCTTGCTCGAACATGTCGCGTACACGGGCGGCACCGACACCGACAAACATCTCCACAAAATCGGAGCCACTGATACTGTAAAAAGGCACATCCGCCTCTCCTGCGACGGCCTTGGCCAACAACGTTTTACCTGTACCCGGAGGTCCTACCATCAACACACCCTTGGGAATGCGTCCGCCAATCTTCTGAAAACGCTTGGGATCGCGCAGGAATTCAACAATTTCTGATACTTCTTCCTTGGCCTCCTCGCAGCCTGCCACATCGGCAAATATCACGCGTTCGCGCTCACGATTGAGCAGACGCGCCCGACTCTTGCCAAAGGACATGGCCCCTTTGCCCGCCATCTTCATCTGGCGTACAATCACGAAGTAAATCAGCCCGAACACCAACAGGAAGAAAATCAATGAGCGCAGGGTATCGGCCCAGGAATGGTTCACTACCTCTTCCCGAACATCATCCGAACTGATCAGGGCGGTAAAGTCATCCTCGGTGATGGTTTCCACTACTTTGAATCTCTTGTCACTGGAGCGGAGGGCACCCGTAATCGTGACCACTCCCCCCATCAACGGCATCTGGGAATCGCGATAGATGACAACATCCTTCAGGTTGCCATCATTGGCCTCTTGGATCACATCCTTTATTTTTCTGATGGAATGATCCTGTTGATGCCCACCCTTGCCTGGATTCATCGTCCACAGCGCAAGGATTGCCCCGAAAATCAAAATAAAGATCAGCAACACCTTCGGCTGAAAACGCTCGGGTGGCGGTGTAGGCCAATTGCCTTTATTCTTCGGGGTCTGATCTGGTTGTTCCGACATATTTTCTAAAGATAACCCATGAATGGGATAAATTCCAAAGCCAAAGCACTTTTCTCCGACTGTTCCAGCTTAAAATTAACCGCTGATGGCAATCCAGAAGCCCATACTATACGCTGATCACCCGTACAGACAACAAAAACCTGCTTTCGTTCCCTTTCCGTCACTCCCCGTTTTTTTAACAACTCCCACACGGAATACTCCCGCTTGCGTCCAATCGGATGTATCGTATCACCCTTTCGCGCAATCCGAACCCACAACCCATCCCGCAGGCATTCCCCCTGCAACCATGCCATTCGATGCAATGTGGCTTCCTGAGGAAAACCATCCTGCAGCAATTTCAGACGCTCCTCCCTGCAAGTCTGGCGACAATACAAAACTCCGCTTCCCGGAATGTGTAAACTGCTGTCGGGAAACAATGGATAGGCTGATTCCCATGACACTTGCTTTTCCTGATTACCGTAAAACAATTGCCACTCTTGCGCGGATACCCGCAAATAACCGTCATCGGGCAAACTGAACTTCATCGGGGTCCCCTCTCTCAATGTGGCTGCAACCACCTGATCCTGCCAGATACTGCCGCGATCCAGTAAAATGGGATGGCAACGGGCCCAGCGCAACCATGCGCGCCGCAACAACGCCGGCGGCAGCGGCTCTTTCCATTTCACCCAACACCCGCTCCAGTCCCACCCCGCGGTTCTCTGTTCCAATTCCTGCCACAACGCGTCATCGTCCTCTGCCAGAAGCTTTCGACTGCGCACCAATCCCTGAATCAACGGCACAGGACTTGCATCCTCCCATTGCGGGAGTACCCGCAGGCGCAACTGATTGCGCTGGTAGAGGCCTTCCTGATTGGTGGAATCCTCACGCCATTCGGCGCCTACCCTGCGCAGTTGTTCGCGCAATTCGTTTCGACGCATTTCCAGTAAAGGGCGCACATGCACTATTTTATCAGCTTTCCAACGCTGAATCGGACGCGGGCCAGACAGCCCCCCTGCATTGCTTCCCCGCGCAAGGCGCATCATCATCCACTCGGCGACATCTTCCGCCTGATGGCCCGTAAACAACAATTTCACCCCCTGTTCCCGCAAAATTCCATGAAAAAATTCCATTCTCTCCTCGCGCCAACCCGCTTCTCCCGCTGCCTGCGGGTTGTCCCGCCCGCTGCGCATGGAAATACAGCGAAGCCCCAAATCTGCTGCAAGCCGTTCCACCCAAGCCTGGTCCGCATCCGCATCCGCTCCGCGCACCCGATGATTATAGTGCAGGACAATCCCATTGGGACAACCGTGCTGAAAATAGTGAAACCAGAGCCATAACAACAGATAAACCGAATCCGCGCCACCAGAACAGGCAACGGCCCAATATGAGTCTTGCCGATGTTTCTCCAGCAGTGGCAGCAACACCGAATTCTGTTCGGGTGGCGAACCCCGAACGCCAATCTGCCGCGCAATCTCCCGCCAGTTCATCCGATCAGGGATCCCCCAACCTGAAACGATCCGCGCCAAAGTCATGGCGCAATACCTCCGGCACCACAATACTCTGGTCTTCTTGCAAACCGTTTTCCAGCAGTGCGGCCAGCACGCGGGGTATGGCCAGCCCCGATCCGTTCAACGTGTGTACGGACTCAGGTTTCCCCGTTTTCTGATTGCGATAGCGAATCCCTGCCCGCCGTGCCTGGAACGCTTCGAAATTACTGCAACTGGAGACTTCCAGCCAGCGTTTCTGTCCACCAGCCCACACTTCCAGATCGTACTTCTTAGCCTGTGCAAAACCAAGGTCCCCTGAGCACATCAACAGAACCCGATACGGCAAACCGAGTTTCTGCAACAGCGACTCCGCATGGCCCCGCAGGCTTTCCAGCTCATCGTAACTGTGATCAGGATGCACCCACTTCACAAGCTCCACCTTGTCAAACTGATGCAGACGGTTCAACCCTCGTACATCCTTGCCGTAACTCCCCGCTTCCCGACGAAAACAGGCGGAATAGGCGACGCGGTACAAAGGCAGGTTCTCTTCGCTTAAAATCTCATCGCGATAGAAATTGGTGACGGGAACTTCCGCGGTAGGAATCAAATAAAAATCCTCCGAGGGGATGCCGTACATCTGACCTTCCTTATCGGGTAACTGTCCGGTTGCAATTGCACTGGCCGCATTCACCAGCAACGGAACATGCATCTCCACATAGCCGCGCTGATGTGCCTCACGCAAAAAGAAACTGATCAGGCTGCGCACCAGGCGCGCCACCGCACCGAGATAGTACGGAAAACCAGCGCCTGTCGTACGGCTGCCACGAGTGAAATCAAGCCCGAGCTCAAAACCCGGTATCTCATAGTGAGGCAAGGCGTGCGCAGCCCCCCCCGCAATGTCTCCCCATCGCGCAATTTCCTGATTACCCGATGGATCGGGAGCCACAGGCACGCTGTCGTGCGGAAAATTGGGGATTTGCAACAACCAGTCCTGCCAGCGCTGCTCCAGATCGCGTTCGGTCTGCTCCAGCTCTTTCACCCGCTGCGAAATCGCCTTCAACTCCTGCACCTTGGTAATAAATTCAGGACTACCCTTCGGTAGACGCGCCATTTCCTGATTGGCGCTCTTCTGGGAAGCGCGCTGGCTCTCCACCTCTTTCAAAAGTTGCCGCCTCTCAGCATCACAGGCCAGTACGGCATCCAGGTCCACATCAATTCCTTTGCGACGCATCGCCTCTCGCACCCGCTCGGGTTGCTCCCGCAATATCCGAATATCAATCATAAAGTATCCAAAATAGACAAGTTTCCATCCTGCAGGCAACGGTATTCAGTGCCCAACACTGTTTTGGATTTGGTAATTGAAGCATTTTATGAGTGACTGCCTACTTTCGTTCGGAATAACCTGACGTTCGATCCACTCTTTTTTCTGCGTGACCACTCTCGAATATATTTTGGCCTATCTGGTTCTGGGCATTATTTTTACTCTGTTGAATATCGACTACAGGGCTAATTTCAGCGCTGCCGGAATTCCCCTGCTGTTGTTCACGATCCTGATTTGGCCCGTCCTGTTGCTGGCCAGGATCATTGTGACAATCAAACGGATTTTCTTCTCTCCATCCTGACGGGGTAAGGCAATCTTGTCATGCCGCGTCAAAAAACAATATCCGGACATTGGATGCACATTGCAGGCATCCGTCAGAATAACCTCAAGAATCTCTCCCTGCAAATACCGTTGGAAAAACTGACGGTGGTGACTGGACTCAGTGGCAGCGGCAAGTCCTCTCTGGTATTCGACACACTGCACGCGGAGGGTCAGCGGCGTTATGTGGAGACATTCAGCCCGTATGTGCGTCAATTTCTGGATCGCCTGGACCGCCCTGAAATTGACAGCGCGGAAAACCTGCGTCCTTCCATTGCGCTGGAACAGAAAAACACAGTCAAAACCACTCGCTCCACAGTGGGAACCATGACCGAATTGTGCGACTACTTCAAAAATTGGTTTGCAGGAGTCGCCAGGCTGCACGATCCACTCACAGGAAAAATTCTTGAAGACGACCATCCTGAATCTATCTGGAAAAAAGTCTTACGCCAGTTTTCAGGACAAACCGTGCTGGCCGCATTTCCCCTGCCCGTCCCCAAATCGGTGGCATGGGAGGAAATTCGCTCAGGCCTTATCCAACAGGGCTTTTCGCGGGCACTGATCCACAACAGGATCGAACGTATTGAAGATACAACGACACATCCCGATTGCGAGCGCCTGACAGTGCTCACGGACCGGCTTCCCATAACACCAAAATCGCATGCCCGCTTTCTGGAAAGCGTCCAGCAGTGCATGCACTTCGGGCAGGACGGGGAAGAAATCGCCCGTTTCTCAAGGGGGCTGCACTCCCCTCACAGTGATCAGACATTTCGCCCTGCAACACCTGCATTGTTCTCGTTCAATTCTCCCATTGGCGCATGCCCTCACTGCCGTGGCTTCGGACGCATCATCGACATTGACCTGAACAAGGCGATCCCCGATGAAACCCTGTCCATTGCAGAGGGAGCCATTCAGGCATGGAAAGGCGAGGTGTTCAGAGAATGTCAGGATGATCTGATCAAACACGCCAAAAAGAAGAGCGTGTCTATCACAACTCCCTTTCGCGAGCTTTCAGAGCAGGATCGACACTGGATCATGGAGGGTGATCCGGAATACCAGCCTTCCGAGGACAATTGGAACAAATACTGGTACGGTGTGCGCGGCTTTTTCAACTACCTGGAAGGCAAAACCTACAAGATGCATATTCGGGTGTTCCTCTCCCGCTATCGCACCTATCGGACTTGTCCAAGCTGCCAGGGCAAACGTCTACAGACAGAAGCGTTGCTGTGGAAATGGCATTCCCATACGTTGCCTGATCTCTACGAATTGCCTGTCTCCCGCCTGCTGGGGCTCATGCGCGAGGAAACAGAACGCAATACGCCTGCCACGGAGCAGGCACACGATCCGTTAACGATTGCCTTGCGCCAGATTGTCCACCGTCTGCACTTTCTCGACGAAGTGGGGCTTGGCTACCTGACACTGGATCGTCAGTCGCGCACATTAAGCGGTGGCGAAGTGGAACGGGTCAACCTCACCACCTGTCTGGGCTCTTCATTGGTCGACACACTGTTTGTTCTGGATGAACCGTCGGTCGGTCTTCACCCGCGCGATATTTCCCGCATGCTTTCCGTACTTCGCCGCCTGACCAAGGCAGGCAATACGGTCGTGGTGGTCGAACATGACGAAGCCGTCATGCGCGCAGCAGACCATTTGATTGAACTGGGCCCTGTCGCTGGTTCAGAGGGAGGACACCTGGTCTTTTCAGGCACGCCTGAAGAAATCTGCAAATCCTCAACCAGTCTGACTGGCCGCTGGCTGTCGGGACGGAAATCCTTTCCGCTACCCGATAAACGGCGTCCCGTTACCGCAAAAACTCCCCATATCCATTTTCAACAGGCGTCCCACCACAACATACACAAGCTGGATATTGCTCTTCCCCTGCAACGCCTGGTCTGCCTGAGCGGGGTGTCAGGATCGGGAAAGTCTACCTTGTTGGACAATGTGCTCTATCAGGGACTGCTCCAACAGCGCGGGCAATTCGCCGACGACCCTGCCACAATCCGAAAAATCGATTACGGCGATTTCAAGGGAGATGTTGTTTTGGTGGATCAAGGTCCAGTCAGCAAAACACCACGCTCCAATCCCGCTCTCTACGCGGATGTGTGGGAACCCATCCGCAACCTGTTGGCCCGCACACCAGCCGCCCAGCAAAACGGATTCACCGCCGCCCATTTCTCGTTCAACAGTGGCAATGGGCGCTGTCCGCACTGTACAGGGCTTGGATTTGAAAAGGTGGAGATGCAGTTCCTGTCAGACCTGTATGTCACCTGTCCCGTTTGCGACGGCAAACGTTTCCTGCCAGACGTGCTGGCAATCGAATGGAACGGCAGCGATGTTTCATCCATCCTGCGCATGAACATTCGGGTGGCCATTGCATTTTTCAAGGGTCAGGCATCCATTGTATCCAGACTTCAGCTACTGGATGAAGTGGGACTCGGCTATCTGCAACTGGGTCAACCACTCAACACGCTCAGCGGCGGTGAATCGCAGCGCTTGAAACTGGTGCGTTATCTGGGTGAATTCACAGGCAAGCCCAAACCTGCTCTATTACTGCTGGATGAACCGACCACTGGCCTGCACAGAGAAGATGTGTGCAGGCTGGTCAGTGTACTGCAACGTCTGGTGGATGCCGGACATAGCCTGGTCATCATTGAACACAACCTGGATGTGTTATCGGCCGCAGACTGGATTCTGGAAATGGGTCCGGAGGCGGGTGACGCAGGGGGGCAACTGCTGTTCGCAGGCACTCCCGAAAAACTGCTGCGCAATAAGACCGCTACGGCCTTGTACCTGCGCGAACACTTGCAACCAACTTCGGACAAGGCTTCCCCAGGTAAGATTTCCCCTGTTCAAAAATCGGATATTGCAACGACCGCAGAGCACACACCCCGTTCCATCCGCATCACGGGAGCCCGTCAACACAATCTGAAACAGGTATCGATTGATATTCCGCGCAATCAGATGGTGG
>CAZYDZ010000022.1:1616-17533 GCA_964646535.1 uncultured Opitutaceae bacterium | reverse complement strand
CACACTGCATCAGGGGTTCGAAACGATATGTGGCGGATCGCTGACCAGCCGCGGGACACGTTTTTCAGTTCCCTACATTCCCTTCGCGCACTTCGTGCCTTGATTGTTGTGGAGCATCCATAAGCCACAAAACTTTTTGTGGAGCCTATTTTTCGTTTTACGCTCCACAAAAAGTTTTATGGAGTCTCCAAGCTCCATAAAATCATTCGAGTACCTTTTTTCCTTCGGCCAAGTTAATAAGCTTCGGGAAACAGAGAATTTGAGATCTACTGCCTCTTCCAGCCTGAAGCTCCTTCAGAATTCCGGCTTGCTTGAGCCGTCTTAAGAGCCCCCCAGTAGTTTTGGGGTGCATATCACAGGAAGCCGTCAATCTTTGAGTTAACTCTCCAGCTCTGAAAATCGGCTGACCAAAGATAGCATCCAATAGATGTACCGTGTACTGAGAACGGGTAGTCGCCTGAATCTCCGTTTTCATTTCATCATAGAGGCTTCTGATATCAGAAGCCCGTTTTGCATTTTGCCGGGCTTGTTCGATAACGGCCTCAAGAAAAAAAGCAGCCCACCCATTCCAGTCCCCTTGAGCTGATATCGCCTTCAACCGAGCGTAGTATTCGTCCCGATGATTTTCCAGATATTCGGACAAATAGAACATCGGCTGCGACAATGCCTTTTTCTGGTAAAGGAAGAGCGGGATGAGAATACGCCCGATACGCCCATTGCCGTCTTTAAACGGATGGAGCAGCTCAAACTGGGCATGCATGAGGCCCGTTTGCAACAGAAAATCCACGTCATCACTGTCCAAATAGACTTCCCACTCCTGCAGATAATCCAGTAATTGAATGGGGTTCGGTGGCATAAAGGTGGCCTGTTCCATTGAGCAATGGGGAGGCCCGATCCAATTCTGATCCTGTCGAAACTCACCTGGCTGCTTATTCTGCCCGCGCACACTGTCCATCAGAATACGATGGAGCTCGCGTATAAATCCGAGTCGGATGGGATAGTCCTTCAGATAATCACGCGCTCTGAGCAAGGCTGTTCGATAATTGGAAATTTCCTGGATATCCTTGTATTTCTCCCCTTCCTTCAACAATCCTGCTTCCTGCTCTAATACCTCATCCACCGTCGCTTGTGTGCCTTCGATTTTGGACGAGAGTACCGCTTCCTGTGTAGTCAAAGGAGAGAGCATGACTTCTGGATTGGGAATCCCCTGTAAAAGCCCATCATATCTTGCCAGAGCCGCATTGGCCTGCCCAACCAACGGTAAGAGTCTCCGGAAATCCAGATCTCCCAAAGGCAAAGTATCAGGAAGGTAGGGCTGCATAAGTTTTACCAACTGTGCATTGAGACAGGTGTTTGGGTCAAATACAGAAAACTCCAAAGTGAGACCTTTTGCATTTCTTCCATGGGAGCGCCGGGCACCAGCCCGGCAATGTCTTGGGAATAAGAGGATATTCAAAATTCTATGTCTGATGCATTCGACATCCGTTCACACCATGATAACTACCACAGGGACACAGAGAGGAAGGGAACCACAGATTCCGCAGATTCACGCAGAGAGTTTTTGAAAAAATACAGGACATCCATGTTATCCCTTTTTTCACCACCAAGACGCAAAGCCACAAGATCTCTGTGTTCCTGGTGTGCTCCGCGAGAGACCTTGATCTGCGCAATCTGCGCAATCTGTGGTTTTTCCTTTCCGTTGCACCTCTCGGCTTTCCCTCAGCGTACCGGCGTATAATCTCCTGCGGGAATCTCCACGACGCGGGGGAGCGTGTCACCTTCAAACAGCTCGCGCGGCAACTGGATGTTCAGAATGGCATCAGTGATTTCCAACAGAGTGCGATCACGGCTGCTTTCCTCGCGCATCTCGGTACTGCCGACGATGTACTGCTCGCCGACTTTTTTGAACGAGAGGACACTGAATGAACGCAGCGCCCGCTCGCTATTCACACCGATCACAGAGGCCTGAATGAGCGCATCAAACTGAGCATCCAGGGCCATCTCGACACGCAGGATATCAGGAAATAATTTTTGAAACTCCTCTGGGGCAGAAATACGGTATACGTGTGTCCGTCGTCCAAGAATGCGTTTGGACTCACGGTAGCGGGCTTCGGGCCAGTAGATAAAAGGCATCATCGCATCAAAGGGCGAATAGAGAAAGCCATCAATCAACGGTTTGAACCAGTCTGTCTGCGGAATTTCCCGCAGTGGCTGGTCGGGAGACTCACTCCACCAGACCTTGGGGTTGCGTCCATTGTACACCAACAGAAACTGCGAGCGTTCTTTCTCTCCGAGCGGAAATATCTCGAACAGATTCAAGGGCCCTTCTTCCGTGTAGGTTCCCCACATACGCCCTGTGCGCACCAACATGTCGCCACGACGCGGCAAGTGCTTGAGCAGAAACTTCACACTGAAATCATCTTCCAGATGTAAATGCCTGAAGCGTTCCAATATCTCCATCGCGTCAGACTCAGGGATATTGGGAACCATAAAGTGCCCGCCGCCACCAGGTCTGGCCTGGGCGAATAGTACAACGGGTAGCAGCAGGAAAAACCCGATCAGCAGAGCGGCTTTACTTGCCTGGAACTGGCAGGTCTTCCGCATTCGCTTCCGATACAGCAGGTGCCTCTACCTCTTCTTTCACGCTTTCCACAGCCTGCTCGGTTTTTTCCTTCACCTCGTCGGCGACAGCTTCCGTTTTTTCCTCAACGGTCTTGGTTGCTGCTTCCACATCACCTGCAACCGACTCGGCCTCCTCCTGTACGTCGCTCTCAGTATTTTCCTCAACGACAATAGGTTTCTCTTCACTGTTCGCGCGGCCATTGACACTTTCCAGACGTTTCAATTCGTCGGAAATGGTGGAATTATTCGCATTGTTGTGACGATACAGGATCAGCAGGGACAACCCCCTGCTTCCCAGGAAGAAAATAATCGCGCAGTAGATCGTTACCTTGGTCAATACATTGCTGGCCTCGCCACCAAACGCGGATTCTGCTGCACCGCCGCCGACAGCACCGCCGAGCCCTGCGCCCTGGCTGGCTTTCTGCATGAGGATTACCAATACCATGAACCCGCAAAGCAGGATGAGGGCAATAAATGCCAATACAATCAATAGTGTTGCCATAATACGGAAAAAGCGGACATTTTGAGGCAAGAGGCCGATTTCACGCAAGGATAAATCAACAGGGTACTTGGTACAGTTTGAAAAAGCTTCGCGCGAAGGCTCTCTTCATTCGGCAAGCCAGGCGGGCGCATCGGCAAACTCCGCACTAACAGGTTGCTTGCCATCCACTTCGAAAACGACCAGTTCATTTTCTCCCTGGTGCAACAGGGCGGCTGGTACATACAGATGCTTCTGGGGTCCGATTTCCCAATAGCGGCCCAGGCAAAAACCATTTACCCAGACTGCTCCGTGCGCCCCCTTGATTTCAAGGTATGTATCGAGCGCCTCCTGAACGGTAAAAACGCCCCGATAAAAGGTCGGATGCCCTTGCACTGCGGAATCCTGCCAGGGAATCTCAGGCAATTTGGTGAAATCCAACGGATAGATTTCCCATCCTGTGTGAATTTGCGCACCCAGTTTGACCGCCTGGGTAATACCCTTGCGATCCGTCAGAGTCCCACCATGATTCGCACGGCCCAGATTTTCCACCAGAATATCCAGTTGTGAGGATTCCCCGGACACACCAAACAAAATATCCTCATGGGAATCGCGGTCCATGATACAGGCCAATTTGCCATCCTGGAAAATCTGCGCGCGATCCCGCAACTGTTCGATCTTCAGTGAGTATGGTTCCTTCGGGCTGGTCAGCCGGCTCCGATATAGGATATAACCATAGTTTTGCCCAACCTCTTCCATGGTCAGCGGGTACTGTGAACGCACGGGAGGAGGCAGCGTCGGCAACAGGTCAAACAGATTGCAGCGCTGTTTCAATGCGACGGTTCCGTACGAGGTCGTGGGAGCCTGCGCAGGCAATTCACCCGTTTTGGCGCCGTGCTTCCGCAGTACCTTCTGCAATGCGAAAAACTTTTCCGTAGGAGCTCCGCGTTCATCCAACGGCGCATCATAGTCATAGCTGGTTGTGGTCGCCGCGTATGTCTTCGGTTGATCTCCCTTCAGGAAATGGTAGTCATTCGCGCCGTTGAGATAGCCGAAATTGGTTCCCCCATGCATCATATAGATATTGGCAGAACCACCCATCGACAATATCTGATCCAGGGTATCCGCCGCGTCCTGCGCATCGCGCACATGATGTGGCTTGTCCCAGTGGTCAAACCAGCCCAGCCACAACTCCATACACATCAACGGACCTTCCTGCTGATGCTTGCGCAGCGTTTGAAACGCTGCACGGGACGAGATCCAAAATTCACCGTCTTGAGCAGATGCGGCAAGGTTCCTCCGTACAAACTGTGGTCGTCAGGACCATCCGATGTGAACAGCAATATATTGGCACCCGCACCGCGCATGTAGCCTTCCAGCGCGGAAAGATATACTTTGTCGTCACCAAACGAACCGTATTCATTTTCCACCTGCAGCGCGATCACGGGACCTCCCTGCGTACACTGCAGATCACGAATCTCCTCCACTACGCGGCGAAGATAGCGCTCGACAGCGGCCAGATAAGGCGGATACGCACACCTCACCCGCATACCGCGGTCTTTCAACAACCAGCCTGGAAACCCTCCAGCTTCCCACTCCGCACATATATAGGGCCCTGGCCGTACGATTACATCCAGCCCCAGTCCACCTGCCAACTGAACAAAACGCCGCAAATCGAGAATTCCCGAAAAATCAAACTCTCCCTCTGTCGGCTCATGCAGATTCCACGGCACATATGTCTCCACGGTGTTCAATCCACAAGCCGCGTATTTTTTCAGCCGATCCTCCCAACATTCAGGTAAAACCCGAAAATAATGCAACGCACCACTCATAATGCGGTGCGGCTTGCCATCGCGCAGAAAGTCTGTCTTCCCAACTTCAAACAGAAAAGAATTCATATCAGGTAATTACTCAAATACAGGACGATTTGCCCTTTACTACAACAATGGATTCGCCATTACGTCAATCCACGAAACGGAACAGGTAATGGTACTTTTTGATCTGAAAAGAAGAGTCCGCCGCTGAGCGGGCCGTAGCCGATGGACTTTGCCAGGCTTTCCTACACCGAGGGATGCTGAAACGAACAACTGTAGGAGCCCTGACTAAAGTCGGTGACGCCCCAAACAATCAGGACGCCAAGGTCGCGGCATAAAGCCGCTCCTACATATAATTAACACGGGCGACACAGAGTAACACGGGCGACGCAGAGGTCGCCCCTCCAACTCAAACTGTACCAGCACCAACGGAACAAAGAACAAGCCAGGCGCCAAATCACACACGAGTGTGAATTTTGCTTGCCCTTTTATTCTGCGCACATTGGGATAGGGGGCCTATGAGCGCTGATTTGTTGCCAGAACCTGTGAGATCCTTTCAGGCGGAAGAGTTGCCCATTGAAGTGTACGCGACCAACGAAGCGTTGGGGATTGCGGCAGCGGCCCGAGTGGCTCCCCTGATTGAGGAAGCGATTCGCGAAAGTGGAGAATGTCGGATTATTCTGGCAACGGGCAACTCACAGTTTTCCTTTGCAAAGGCCCTGGCGTCATACGCAAATATCGATTGGAATCGGGTGGTATGCTTTCACATGGACGAATATGTGGGAATATCTGCGGATCACCCTGCGAGCTTTCGCCTGTGGATGAAGCAGCGCATTGAGTCGATACTGCACCCGCGGATGTTTCATTATATTGCGGGAGACAGTGCGGATGTGACAGCCGAGGTGGAACGTTACTCGCATCTGCTGACAGAGAAACCGATTGATATCACCTGTATGGGGATCGGCGAGAACGGTCATCTGGCATTTAATGATCCGCCAGTAGCGGACTTTAACGATCCTGCTGTGGTGAAAGTGGTGGAACTGGAAGATTCCTGCAAACGCCAACAAGTGGGGGAAGGGCATTTTCCAGATATTGCATCGGTGCCGAAGCACGCAATTACCCTGACCATACCCACTCTGTTGTCTGCAAAACGCGTGTTTGTAATAGTTCCCGAAGCGCGCAAAGCGGAAGCGGCGTACAATACAGTGCATGCCAGGATCAGTACTGCAGTGCCCAGCTCCATCCTGCGGAAACATCCGCACGCACGCCTGTATTTGGATACAGATTCGGCCTCCCGACTCTAATCGGGTTGGGAAACTGGGTGCGTTTTACGGTGTCGTGAGACGGAGAGGTCTCTCACCAAGGCACGCAGGAGGAAGAAACCACCGTACTATATGAATCATACGGGGAAAATATTCTGCCTGTGTCATGGTGAGAGGCTTTTTGGGGGCTTAATTCCCCAGTGGCCAGGGCATATTCAGGGCGGCGGCTACGCGGGAAGAGGCCATGGCGATCACCTGATCGAGGGGCAGTCCAGTCCAGTTGGCTGCATTTTCCACACCTTGTTCCAGAGTCAGGGATGAACCTGCAAAATTTTCCCTGCCAGGTTCACGCACCACGCGGTCAGCCCCTACTTCCACTGTAATATGGGCAATCCGGTAAGTACCGTTCGGGGCGCCAGCAGCGGCCATTGCGTCTGTTGTTAACAGAATTTTATCCAACGGCTTGGCGCGCATAAAATTCCTGAGTGCAAACGGCGGAATATGAATTCCGTCAGGAATAAAGCAGGCAATCAGATCATCGCGGGCCAGCAGTCTCTGAATAATGTTATCGTGGCGATGCATATTGCCAGGAGCGCCATTGCCCAAGTGCGTGCAAAGGGTCGCGCCTGCGCGCGCCGCACGGTCGATTTCCTCATTACTGGCATTAGTGTGCCCGAGGGAAACCGCCACACCCGCACCGACCACTTTTTCGATAAACCGATCACTGCCTTGCCATTCAGGAGCCAAGGTAACCAGGCGAATGTGTCCATTGGCCGCCTCCTGCAACCGTTGGAATTCGTTCCAGTCGGGAGCCTTCATCAAATCGGTGCGATGGGCGCCACGAAAACCGTCGAGCGGGCTCATGTAAGGCCCCTCGATATGATAGCCGGGAAACATTGTGCCGATGAGCGTGGATTGTGCGCGCAACGCTTCCAGGTTGCGCAGCTTGGATTCCAGTGAGTCAATCGTATCGGTAATCAGCGTCAACAGGTTGAACTGCATCCGATGTCGGTGCAGCGCATGAGCAGAAAACTCCAGATCCTCACCTCGCAAATCTGATTGCTGATAATCTACCCCTGCAAAACCGTTGACTTGCAGGTCGAACAAAGGCGCCACGGTAAAACCCGACATAATACGGAGAGAGGACGCAGGACTCAGGAACGCATCCCGATGACCTCCAGAATACGCTGCAAATCCTCGTTGCCAAAGTATTCAATCACAATCTTTCCTTTTTTCGGGGAATGGCGGAACGCAACAGGGGTTCCCAGATGTGAGGTCAGCTTGCGTTGTAAATCCTCTATGGCCTGATTCTCACGTGGGTCCACCTGACGTTTCTCACTCGTAATCTCACTCGTCTCTTTGACCGATTTGATCCGTTTTTCCGCCTCACGCACACTCCACCCTTCTTCAATAGTACGGCGAGCCAGCAGTAAACGCCGCGCCGGATCGGCCACACCCAGCAACACCTTGGCGTGTCCCACGGACAACAGATTGCGTTCCAGATAACCGAGGATTTCTCCATCCAACTGCAACAGACGCAGACTGTTGGCCACTGAGGCTCTCGCCTTGCCAACACGGCTGGAAACCAAGTCCTGCGTCATCTGAAACTCTTTCATCAGGCGGCTATAGCCACGCGCTTCCTCCACAGGATTCAGGTCATCGCGCTGCAAATTCTCGATCAGCGCAATCACAGCGGATGTACTGTCTGAAGTATCTGACAGCAACACGGAAATCCGCTTAAGTCCAATGAGTTTGCATGCGCGCAAACGGCGTTCCCCGCTGATAATCTGGTAGCGATTACCCACTTTGCGCACCAGAATCGGTGTCAACAGTCCCTCGGAACGGATACTGGCCGCCAACTCCTCCAGTTTTTCCTGATCAAACTCTTTACGCGGCTGATACGGATTCGGATCAATATCCTGCAACAGCACTTCCTGCAACTTCTCATTGGCTGCTGATGCCGTCCTTCCCGCGACCGAGGCCGCTGTCGAAGCGATGCCTGAACGCGTGGGCGCCACCTGTTCTTTGGACGTTACAGTCGATTTTGCTGCCACAGGCTTGCCGCCGGAAATCAATCCGCCCAACCCGCGCCCCAGTCTTGATTTGGAAGGTGATGCCATCAGTTTGTACTTTCTATTGGAATAAAGAGTGTTTCCCCAACCTTTAATGCAAGGTCGTTCGTAATATTGTTTGCGCTGCGAATGTGATTGATTTTGGCCCCGTAACGGGAGGCTATAGAGGTCAGCGTGTCGCCGCGCGCGATCGTATGGGTGGTACCCGTCCTGGGATAATCCTCAGCAGGCCGGACGGTTGTCACCTGAGGCCGGCTATTGATCGTTTTGGCCATTTGCGCCAATGCCTCGTCGGTGCGTTTCGCCATGCCTTCCAACTGCCGATTCACCTGATCCACCAGGGATTTCTGACTTTTCTGCAATTCCTCCAACGTCTCCTTTTTCACCTCTGCTGTCTGGTTTTGCAACTCACTCAATGTCACAACACTGGCACGCATGTCCACCAGATACTTCTGTTGTGATTCCAGCACCTTTGCCAACTCCTTGTTTTTTTCCTCCGTAAGGGACACCTGCAACTTCAATCGCTGTACCTCCTGTTTCAACATCTGCACATCCTGCACCATCTGAGCCAGTTGCAGACGCGATGGGTCCGCTTGGGAAAAGCCTTTTTGAGGGAAAGCCAGCACGCCGAAAAACACGGCAAACAACAAGAGTAACGTTTTCATGGGATTCATCGAACGATTTTTATCCGACAGCATAACCCGAAAGGGACGCGATGCAAGAATTCCCATTCTAGTTTTCCGTTTCCAATTCCGCGTCCTCTGCGAAAGGCTTTTCGCATTCCAATCTGGCCAACGCTTCTGCGGGATTCAGGATGTGAACCGGAGCACAAATTTTTCCAGGGAAGTGCGCCGTATTGCCCGTCACCAAAACATGATCGGTAGTCTCCAACGCCGCCGCCAGAAAAATCTCATCATTGGGGTCAGGCAATCTCGGCGACCGCCCGGACGGCACCTGATCTGCCAGACCGAAGAGCGCCAACAAGGATGCTACGGTTTGCGTACTCAAACCAAACTTGCGACGCAACAAAACCGCACGATACTCTGCCAGCATTGGAGAACTCCACGCCAAACGCAGGCGGCCATCCACCGATGCCCGCAAAATCCGATCACAGTTACCACCTGCAGTTAGGGCGGCTGAAACCACCACATTGGTATCCAAAACCCAAACGGGTACTCTCATTTTTCAGACTTTCCTGCACGGCTGCCGATACGCTTACGACGCATCATCGCGATTTCCTCATCGATCTCCGCCATCGCCATCCCGGACGATCCCGCACGGGCCGCTTCCACCTGCGCGGAATCCAACGCCCTCCCCAATAACAAACGGCGTAACGTATCCAGATCCGCCTCAATCCCCCTCCCGCTGACAGACACCAAATAAGCAGCAGGCGTACCGTTCTGGGTGATTACCTGAGGTCCCACCGTCTTAACCTTGTGCATCACCTGTCCAGGTTGCTTCGACAATTCCCGAGTAGAAACAAATGAAATCATACCCCAGTATCGGACAAATGTCCGCCAATGTCAACCGCCAGAGCAGTATCCATTACTCCCCTGCCAGCGGCATGTAGATGTTACGATACCAATCCACGAACAACGGAATTCCTTCCTCAATGGGCGTTTTCGGATTGAACCCCGTATCCCGCGCTAATTCATCAATGTCCGCACAGGTCTCTTCCAAATCCCCTGGCTGTGCAGGCAACATTTCAATGATTGCCTGTCTGCCCAACGCATTTTGTAACACGTCGAGAAAATGCATCAGGCTCACCGCACGGTTATTGCCGATATTGTAAACCCGATATGGCGCACAACTGCGGTCGTGCGGCATAATTGCAGGCCATTCACTACGGGAGGTAGCCTGGGGTATTTTTTCCGCCACATGCAACACCCCCTCGACAATATCGTCAATATAGGTGAAATCGCGCTTCTGATTGCCGTAATTGTATATCTGTATCGGCTCCCCCCGTAAAATAGCGCGCGTAAATTTGAACAGCGCCATATCGGGACGCCCCCAAGGACCGTACACGGTAAAAAAGCGCAATCCTGTTGTGGGAATTTCGTACAGGTGTGAATAGCTGTGTGCGATCAACTCATTGGCCTTCTTGGTCGCAGCGTACAAGCTGATCGGATGATCGGCAGAATGCTTCTCGGCATAGGGGATCTCCTGATTGTAACCGTATATCGAGCTGCTTGAAGCGTACACAAAATGCTTCACCGGGTGATTGCGAATCACTTCCAACAGATTTACAAAGCCGACCAGGTTGCTCTCCACATACTGTCCCGGATTCTCCAGTGAATAACGGACGCCCGCCTGCGCCGCCAGATGCAACACATATTTAAACTGCTTGCCGTCTATGAACCGCTCCAACGCCTGCCGTTTTGCCAGATCCACAGGATTGAACTCAAAACGAGGGAACTGCTTGAGGTAATCCAGACGGGCATGTTTCAGGGAAATTTCGTAGTAGTTATTGATACAATCCACCCCGTACACCTGATGTCCGCGCTCCAGCAAAACCTTGGCTAAATGAAAACCTATAAATCCTGCAACGCCTGTAATCAGATATGCCATATCCCTTATCCGTCTATGCCCGTAAAATAATTGAAGAACCCATACGTTGGCAGAAAGCTGCCCGATGGAAAAGCGTATAATTCAAAATGAATCAATTCCATTTCAGCAGTCGAGCCGTCGATGCAGCAGATCCACCTGTTCGCAACGGCCAGTGCGCGAATCATAGGAAATCTCCACCGCGGAAAACCGCACATCTGCCTCGGCAACAGGGAAACGGCGCGGCATGCCATCCAGGAAACGTCCAACCACGGGCGCTATTTCACGACCCAACACGGAGTGGTAGGGTCCAGTCATCCCAATATCGCATATAAACCCCGTCCCCATGCTGAGTACCCCCGCATCTGCGGTAGGCACATGCGTATGCGTTCCCAACACCGCCAGAGCCACCCCATCCAAATAGTGTCCCAGCGCTATTTTTTCGCTGGTTGCCTCCGCATGGATTTCCACGATCACGTGGCAGCCTTCGGCCTTTAATGCCTTCACCTGCTGCATGGCCACGGTAAACGGGCAGTCACACGGTTTCATGAAAGTCCTACCAAGCACAGTCAAAACCGCCAGTTTGCTGCCGTCTTCCATTTCAAACACCAGGTGTGTACGTCCAGGACACTGTGCTGGAAGATTGGCAGGGCGACACACAAAATCCAGATCCGCAATCTCCCGATCAAAATCCTTCTGATCCCAAACATGATCCCCCAAAGTGATTCCCTGCACACCATACCCCCTCAATTCATTCGCCAAAACCGCGCTCAACCCATTGCCCCCCGCAACATTTTCTCCATTGGCCAATACGAGATCCCATTTTCGCTGTCCCCGCCACTGATTTAACCCTTGCAGTACCGCCTGACGCCCGGGCCGTCCCACAATATCTCCTATCATTAAAATCTTCACACACCCAGCCGTACAGGAAAACCGAGGCACAGGCGATGATGGAATTGGGAAACATTCCCTAACTCACAACTCCTCCAGTACGCTGATCTTTCAGAAAATGGCGCCAGTCTTCCGCAATATCCGATTCTGCCAAAAAGCTGACGAATGAACGCCAGCGAGGCTTGCGCGGCGGATGACGGAGGCGTAAGCCCGCTTCGTGAGGAAGACGATTTGCCTTATATGAGTTGCAGGTGATACAGGAAGTTACAATGTTTTCCCATGTAGTGCGCCCCCCGTGATGCCGCGGAATCACATGATCCATGTTCAACTCATGATCCTCACATTCACGGCCACAATACTGACAACAATACCCGTCCCTTTCAAACAGGGTTCGGCGGCTGAAGCGTACCTCCTTGCCAGGCACCCTGTCAAAAGAGTGCAGCAGTAAAACCGAGGGCAGCAGCAACGCCAGATGAACCGATCGGATACACGGTCTCCCCTCCTCGCCTGTATGTTCAATGGAAAAATCGATCCATTCCTCCAGATTGTACACACGAAACTCCCCCTCGCCAGAATACAATACCCTGGCGTGTCCCTGAAACAACAGACTGACCGCACGTTTTGGACCGATCACATTGACAGCCTGCCAGAGTCGGTTGAGCACCAACACCCGGTGTGACATCCCGTTTTCCATCGGAACATACGTTATGCCGTCCAACTCCCCGTCTGTCAAAGGGTTTTCCTGACGAATGTTGATTGCGGATTATATCTTCTGTAGGAAATCCTACAGCGCAAGCGTTGGCAACTCTTCCAATGCGGGCACTTCCACGCCCTCCACCAAAGGATAAACAAAACGCTTTCCTTCGTAGTTTTTCAGGTAGACCGCCTCGTCAGTAATTTTCTCGACATAATCGGGATTGATCGGAATTTTCCCACCGCCACCAGGAGCATCAATCACATATTGGGGAATCGCATACCCCGTCGTATGGCCGCGCAAGGCACGGATAATCTCAATTCCCTTGGTCACGTCCGAGCGCAAATGCCTGCTGCCCGTAATCAGATCGCACTGGTAAAGGTAATAGGGGCGCACCCGCATCATCAACAGCTTGTGCACGAGATGTTTCATGGTCTCGGCATCGTCATTTACCCCGCGCAACAACACCGACTGATTGCCAAGCGGCACCCCTGCATTGGCCAATCGGTCACAGGCGGCCCGCAACTCTTGCGTACACTCGCGCGGATGATTGACGTGGATGCTCATCCAAATCGGCTGGTGCTTGCGAAACAGATCGCACAATTCGGGTGTGATGCGTTGGGGAAGGAACACGGGTATACGCGAACCAATGCGCACAAACTGTACGTGCGGAATCGCCTTCAGACGTCCGAGCAGGTAGTCCAGTTTGCGGTCTGACAGCAGCAGCGGATCTCCTCCGCTCAGCAACACGTCGCGAATTTCAGGATGGCTTTCAATATAGGCAAGCCCTTCTTCAAACTGCGGATGAAATCCATATCCCTGACTGTTGCTAACCAGACGGCTGCGGGTGCAATAACGGCAGTAGGAAGCACAGCGATCCGTAACCAGAAACAACACCCGATCAGGATAGCGATGCACCAGGCCCGGCACTGGCGAGTGGCTGTCCTCCCCCACTGGATCCAGCATCTCCTCAGGCGAAGTGATCTGTTCCTCCTGTCTCGGGATCACCTGACGCCGGATCGGGCAATCAGGATCATTACGGTCAATCAGATTAAAGAAATAGGGGGTGATGGCCACTGCCAGTTTCTTACTGGCAAACAGCGTACCGCGCTTTTCCGAAGGCGTCAGTTGGATATAACGCTCCAGTTGGGCAGCCGAGGTGAGTCGATTGCGAAATTGCCAACCCCAACTCAACCAGTCCTCTTCAGGGACATCCTCCCATAGTCCTTGTCCGGCATACCAATGATCCGGAGTACTGTACTTGTTCATTAGAAATAGTTTTTCCAAACATCCGCAAAGGTCAAATCCTCAACGAAAAAAGATTTTCCCTTGGTTTTTGGAGATTCCGGTTGCGTCCTCCCCTGTTTCTCGGTTTCTTCTACCAGTCAAGCAATGAGTAATTTGGGGCATTCAGCGAACAACAAAAAGCTTCCTGGCATACTTGCGCTGGAAGATGGTACCGTATTCCGCGGGCGCGGCTTTGGCGCTGTGGGCACCACAGTGGGTGAAGCAGTCTTCAACACCAGTATGACTGGCTATCAGGAAGTGGTTACCGATCCTTCTTATGCGGGGCAGATTGTCTGCATGACAGCCTCCCAGATCGGCAACTACGGGGTAAACTCCACCGATTGCGAGTCTTCCCAATCCTTTATGCAGGGCTTTGTGGTTCGTGAACTCAGCCCCATATTCAGCAATTGGCGAGCCGAATCCAGTCTGAGCGACTATCTAGCCCGATACGAAATCCCGGGTGTCGAAGGAGTAGACACACGTTTCCTGACCCTGAAACTGCGGGAACAGGGCGCCATGAAAGCGTGCATCAGCACGGAAGATATTTCCGATGAGGAGGCCGTCCGTCGCGCGCGCGAATGGAGCGGCCTGAAGGGTGTTGACTATGTCGCAAAAGTCTCCACGGATCGCATATTTGACTGGGATAAATCACAGGAGCCACATCAGCCGTTCACGGTGACAGGCACCCGCCTTTACCCTGTTCGCAATCCCCAAAAACGCTTCAAGGTGGTCGCCTATGACCTCGGCGCCAAGTATTCGATTTTCCGCAAGCTGCAATATCACGGCTTCGAGGTTGTCGTAGTTCCTGCCAGCACCTCCGCACAGGAAGTACTGGATTTGAAACCGCAGGCTCTCTTTCTCTCCAACGGTCCTGGTGATCCCGCTGCCCTTTCCTACGTCCACCAAACCGTGGCGACACTGATCCAGAAGCTGCCCACATTCGGTATTTGCCTGGGACATCAGATGATTGGTCACGCACTGGGCGGCAGCACGTTCAAACTGAAATTCGGTCACCGCGGCGGAAATCAGCCGGTGAAAAACCTGGAAAACGGCAAGGTCTCCATCACTTCACAAAACCACGGTTTTGCCTTTGACGGCGACAGCCTGGACACGTCCGTAGCCAAGGTAACGGAAATTAACCTGAACGACCAGACCGTGGAAGGCCTGCGCCACCTGACCCTGCCCGTGTTTTCGGTACAGTACCATCCTGAAGCCGCACCAGGGCCCAACGACGCAGATCCATTGTTCAGTTCTTTCTACCAGATGGTGGAAAAACATTACGCCTGAGTGGAATCAAGAAACCACAGATGACGGGTATACGGTTACGTAATTCTACGCCCGATCCACAGCCCGATAAAACACGTTTTCACAGACTGCGTTCTTGACGAACGCGCAGCCGCGTGATTAGCTGACTTTTCTTTTTGCCTGGTGGTGTAATGGTAGCACAGCAGATTTTGGTTCTGCTTGTCATGGTTCGAATCCATGCCGGGCAACCATTCGACAAGCTCACGGCAGGCATATTCTTTTCCTGGCAGGAGCGGCTTTACGCCAGCGACCAAACCCACAAACGATTCGGGTCGCAGATATGAATAATCAGCAAAACTGCCTTGAATAGCAAAAAGGGTTGCACATACCCACGTATTTTTTCAACAATTTCGCTTATTCTTATTATGAGCCGACCTGTAACCCTCTTCACCGGCCAATGGGCCGATCTTCCACTTGCTGAACTCGCTCCAGCCGCAAAAAAAATGGGATACGACGGATTGGAACTCGCCTGCTGGGGAGATCATTTCGACGTATTTCGGGCAGCAGAAGACCCAGCCTATGCCCAGGGACAACGGGCCTTGTTGGAAAAAAACGGATTACAACTGTTCTCCATCTCGGCACACCTGGCGGGACAATTGACGCTGGACCCGAACAATGACGCCCGCAGTGACGGCTTTGCTCCCAATGATTGTGCAGGCAACCCTGAAAAGAAGCGCGCGTGGGCGATAGATTTCATGAAAAAATCGGCTAAGGCGGCCAAAAACGCGGGGGTCAGTGTCGTCAACGGGTTCACGGGTTCCTCCATCTGGCATCTGCTGTACTCCTTCCCTCCCGTATTACCCAACCAGCTCGACGATGGTTTCGCCTATTTTGCAGAGATATGGAATCCGATCTTCGATGAGTTTGACGCGCAGGGTGTGAAATTTGCACTGGAAGTACATCCGACCGAAATCGCCTTTGACATCTATACCACGCATCGTGCACTGG
>CAZYDZ010000022.1:0-1606 GCA_964646535.1 uncultured Opitutaceae bacterium | reverse complement strand
TCTACCACGTACACATGAAAGATGCCAGCCGCACATTGGATGGACGCTCGGGCATACTCGCTTCCCACCTGAATTTTGGCGACTACCGCCGCGGCTGGGACTTCCGTTCCGTGGGCCGTGGCGACATTGACTTTGAGGCGATTATTCGCGCCCTGACCGATATCGGTTACCAGGGTCCACTCTCCGTCGAATGGGAAGACTCTAAGATGGATCGCTTCCACGGCGCCACCGAATCCTGTGCGTTCACCCGCAAACTCGACTTCCCGACCAACGCACGCGCCTTCGACGCAGTATTCGACAAGAAAAACCAGTAAGGAAAAGGATCTCTCACAGGGACACAAAGAGCACAAAGAAATTATGCCCCGACCAACTCAGCATGATTTCGGGTCGGGGCATAAAGCCCCTCCTACAGTGAGTGGATACGGGGATATCCGAGCCAGCCGATTCCCATTATGGCCCGCAATCATGCAGGAGCATCTTTGTGGCTTCGTGAGAGCTTCGGGCTAATCCGGGGCCAAATCAAAACTTCTATTGAGGCAAGCTTGGCTTTTCTCTTTCCAAGCGGTGTGGATATCGCTTAAATAGTTCGTTTTGACGAACCCGTTATTTATCATGACAACGATTATTGACATCCGAGCCAGGGAAATCCTCGACTCCCGTGGGAACCCCACTGTTGAAGTGGACGTAGAACTCGACAGTGGCGTCATTGGACGTGCCGCTGTCCCTTCAGGAGCCAGCACTGGCGTCAACGAGGCATTGGAATTGCGCGACGGCAGTGTCGCTGCCAAGAACTTCCCCAAGGGACTGAATCCAAAGAGCCGTTACCTCGGTAAGGGAGTTCTGCAGGCTGTTGCCAATGTGGAAGAAGAAATTCGCCCCGCACTGATCGGCATGGATGCCACAGACCAGGCAGCCATTGATCGCGAGATGCTGATTCTCGACGGGACTCCCACCAAGAAAAAACTGGGCGCCAACGCTATTCTTGGCGTTTCCCTGGCCACGGCACATGCGGCAGCGGAAGCAGTCGGACTGCCTCTCTACCGTTACATCGGGGGCACCAACGCCAAAGTGCTGCCTGTTCCGCTGATGAATATCATGAACGGTGGCGCGCACTCGGATGCTCCGATCGACATCCAGGAATTCATGATCATGCCGAAAGGTGCTCCGACATTCCGTGAGGCCCTGCGCATGGGTACTGAAATTTTCCACTCCCTGAAGAGCGTGCTGAAGGGACGCGGTCTCTCCACTGCAGTCGGTGACGAAGGTGGTTTCGCTCCTGTGCTGGAGTCCAATGAAGCCGCGCTGGAAGCGATTGCCCAGGCAGTCAAGAAGGCCGGTTACAAACTCGGCAAAGACGTGTTCTTCGCGCTCGACGTAGCCTCTTCTGAATTCTACGACGCCAAGACCAAGAAGTATGTGTTCAAGAAATCCGACGGTTCCATCAAGAGCGCCGAGGAGCTGATCGCCTACTACCAGGATCTGCAGAAGCGCTACCCGATCATCTCCATCGAAGACGGTTGCGCGGAAGAAGACTGGTCAGGCTGGAAGAAAATGACCGACGCCATGGGCGGCAATACCCAGTTGGTCGGCGATGACCTGTTTGTCA
>CAZYDZ010000021.1:0-17698 GCA_964646535.1 uncultured Opitutaceae bacterium | reverse complement strand
CGTAAAGCCGTAGCAGCCATGTCTGTCGTATTAGATCGGATTCTGGGGTTATACGTATTCGATGTTCAGGAATCGAAGGTAAAGTCGTTCGGAGCGCCTGTGATTTTGCTGGCCACTGGAGGCGTGGGACAGGTCTACCAGTATACGACCAACCCGGGAATTGCGACAGGGGATGGTATTGCGATGGCTTATCGTGCGGGGGTTCCCGTGGCGAATATGGAATTTGTCCAGTTTCACCCCACCAGCCTGTTTTCACGCAGTGCGGAGCGTTTCCTGATCAGTGAGGCAGTGCGGGGGGAAGGGGCTGTATTGCGCAATCAAAACAAGGAAACGTTCATGCGCGCATACCACCAGCAGGCCGATCTTGCTCCTCGCGATGTGGTGGCGCGGGCGATTGACGCGGAAATGAAATTATCGGGGGCGGAGCATGTCTGGCTGGATATCACACATCATTCGGATGAGGTGTTGCGGGAGCGTTTCCCCAATATCTACGAACGTTGTGAGCGGCATGGCATCCATATTGCGAAGGATTGGATTCCTGTCGTGCCCGCTGCTCATTATCTGTGTGGCGGTATTGTCACGGATCTCAACGGTACGACGGCCCTGCCAGGTTTGTACGCATGCGGTGAAGCCGCCTGCACAGGGTTACATGGAGCCAATCGACTGGCCAGTAATTCCCTGTTGGAGGCATTGGTGATGTCTCATCGCGCTTCCCTGCATATTGACAATTATCTGAAACAGAAGCTGCCACCGATCAGGCGGTTTCCAGGATGGGTGGATGGAAATGTGCAGGATTCGGATGAGCGTGTCGTGCTGTCGCACAATTGGCAGGAGCTGAGGCGTACCATGTGGGATTATGTGGGAATTGTTCGTTCGACCAAGAGACTGGAGCGGGCTAAAACACGCATTGCATTGCTGAAAAAGGAAATACAGGACTATTATTGGAATTTTTCACTGGAAGTACGACTTCTGGAACTGCGTAATCTGGTGCAAATTGCCGAGTTGATCGTTGAATGTGCATTGCAACGCAAGGAAAGCCGTGGACTCCACTATACAAAGGATTATCCTGAGAAATCGGATACGTTGTACGATACCCGTGTGCAGCGCGAGTGGGAGCGATTCCCTGTCGTGTAAGATAAAACACTGTATTTTTCCATCAGAATCACTTATGGTTTGGTGGTTGTCTCTTTTTTGCCATATGAAAACAAACTTTCTCTCGACACGTTACTTTAGTATCTTGTGTGGGTTGTTGTGGGGGGTAACGAGTGCCTTCGGATCATTGGAACAAGCGCGGGTAAGCCGTACGCTGAACGAAGTTTTCATTCACGAGAATGCGGATGCGGAAGGGGAGTATCGCTCCGCCCGGGCTGGTGTGGATATTGTCTCAGGCGAGCAAATCCTGCGTACGGGGCAGCGTTCGCGAGCGGAGTTGATCTTTGGCGATGATTCACTGGCGCGCATTGGCAGCAACACTGTATTCACATTTCAGCCGAAGCAGCGTGAGATGTTCTTGGGGCGTGGTCTGCTTTTGTATCAGGCGAGTAAGAACTCAGGTAAGACGACGCGTATATCGACGACGACCGCAACAGCATCCATTACGGGCACTACGATCCTGATAGAGGTTGGGCAAAATGTATCCAAGATCATATTACTGGAGGGCTCCATGCGAGTTGAAATACCAGGTCGTCCTGGCGAGTATGTGGATTTGAAGGCGGGTCAGATGTTGTTGTTCCCTAATGATGCGACACGTTTGCCAGACCCTGTGGACATTGATATTGCCCACCTGATTCAAACATCGGATTTGGTTCAGGAATTTGATCAACTGGCAGGTTCAGAAGGGGATGGAGGCGGCCTGGGCAGAAAGGTAGACTATACGGAACTGGAGAAAGCATGGGAGCAGCAGAAACAGTATTTGGAGGAAGATCGACTGGTTGCGACTGAGCTGGTGATTCCAGGCCGTGGCTCCACCGTGGTTTTGAATGTCAACCAAGGGCCTGTTTTACACATGACGGATACCGATCCGATGAGTCAGGTCGAAGGCCAGGATGTGATTCTAATCACCCGTGACACTCGTCTCCCTGAAGAGGGTGAGGATGAAGATTCAGGCAAGACAGACCCGGATAAGCCGAATCCGCCCGCACCCGTGCCACCCAGCCCGATCGTGGTGATACGTCCACCGCTGATCAGCAATCCCGATCCTTTTTTGTTGGGCGACAATGCGGTCATACAGACAAATCCGCACATTATGGTGGGAGATGCTGTTTACGCTGGGGCGATTTACTATCCCTCGGCAGGACCTCTGCCACAGTTTATGTTTGGGCAGGTGAACGAGGTGGACCGGAAATTGGGCCTGACGGGCGATTATGATGGCATGCCCACGGCATGGTTTCGTTTTACCAGGCTGGAGGTCACTTCGGATCCACAGGAAATCAATGTGCTGGGCGGTGTTGTCGATGTCGGATTGATTTCGGAAAGTACGTTGACGGTCAGAGAGGGCTACTACACGTTTGCTCCGTTAAAGGGGCTGCTTCTGGCTGCCCGCGATCAGGTGATTCTAGCGGAGGGGGTCACTTTTGACAATGCCGATCTCAGTTTGTCCATCTACAACCGCTCTACGTCGGATGCGTTGTTACTGAATCCAAATTCCGCATTTATTCTGTATGAGATGAAGTTGTTTTCGGGCAGCGATATCACCATTGACGGAGTTTACACCGAGATTACGGATAAACTGGGAATCTATTCCCTGGGGGCCGTGACGCTGATGCCTGAGCAACTCCTGCGTGCCGTCCAGATTGAGATTACGGCCCAGTCGTTGGATCTCATGCGTTACAGCGGTTTCGAAACCCTGAGTGAATGTGATTATGAAGGGTCCTCCCTGAGTATCAAGACTACGGGTGACATGAACCTGGAATCGCACCAGGAACAGCAACCCTTGTCGCTATACTTTGCGATGGAAGATGTTGTTCTGGATATCGGCGGAAACTTGAACGGACAAGGGTGGTACATGGCTAATGCCCGCCAATTGACAGTGGGCGGAAACCTGCTGTTGGACAGCCTTTTTTCTGTGGATGAAGTCAGTGTGGGTGGGGATATGACTGTCGAAAGCGAACTCGGCGCAGAAAATGTCACCGTGGGAGGAGACCTGAGTGTCGGTGAATGGGCGTATATTGGAAGCCTGAATGTCGATGGGGATGTGACGGTGGGTAGTCTCTATTTGCAGGACAATATGACGGTGGGCGGCGATCTGCATGCGACACAGTTGTTTGGATATACGATGGAGGGATCGACAAGCTCAGGCCCTGGACTGCTGGAGGTTTTACCCATGCCGATCCAGACCAGTACCATATCGGTGCAGGGAGACATCACAATCGACCGAAGTGGAAGGGAGAGTCCGTATGCGATCGAGTGGTTTAATAGTGATCATGCGCTGACCCTGGAGGCGCCCAGGGTAATCTTTGCGAATGATGTGGGAATCAGGGGAGCATGGGTAAACCGCATGAAGTACAATGGCGAATCCTATGAATTGAAAGGGGGCATTTTCTCTGTGTATGGCGATGAGTATGTTTTGGTGAACAACAGCAGTATTAATGTAGCCGGTTATGAGGATGGCGGCAGCCTGTTGCTGGAGTCACCAAGCGGATATGTTCACCTTGAAGAATATGCATTTCTGGAAGCTGCCAATCAGGAATCATACAGTAAGGGAGATATTACCGTTAGAGCGGCTGCGCCAGCAACCAACGGGATAGCAATACAGGTGAGCAGTTCTGCCCAAATCCTGGCATTGGCGCAGAACTCCAGTATTTTACTGGAAGCGCTGGCGGGGGATGTGCAGGTGGCGGGGACTCTCCATGCGGATAACATAGAAATTGTGACGCAGGGAGATCATGCGAAAATCATGTTGTTACCCGAAGCCAACATCGTTGCGGAGATTTTCAAGGCAGGGGCATTCGGTAGCAACGGCGAGTTGCGGATTGGTGGCAGTGAAATGATGATGCTACAGGCACAGCAGCAACTTTATCTCTATGCGAATGCAACTAATGGCACCGTGCGTTTCGTTGGAGATACGAGTCTGGTCTCCAATGATCTTGTGATGGCTGCACATCGGGTACAAGTGGATGAAGGGGTGTCGGTCAGTGTGGAGAGTATGAATCAGACCCCTGCCAGGATATATGCCAACGAGCATCTCTACAATGTGAACGACTACGGTTCAATCAATGGCTATTATACGACGGATGTGCCCGCGAATGCGCCGAATTTCTTCCAGGCGACGCCACCGCCACCGCCTTGATCCTGTCTTTGATCTGGATTCAGTTCAGGTTGACCAGTTGACCGTTGTTCAGAAATGCCAGCGTTGCCTGGATATGATCCGTACGAAGCAGTTGGCGCAGGGCCTCCCGATAAGTCTGTAATTGTGAACGGTGGTGTTCCACGCGGGTCAGCAGATCCTTCTGATTGTCGATCCGATCTGTTTTGAAATCAATAAGGCGCACTTGGCTGGCTCTTCTGGAGGAATCATACGTGATGATTACCCGGTCAAATACGCCGTG
Organism: uncultured Opitutaceae bacterium; assembly: GCA_964646535.1. Taxonomy (GTDB): domain Bacteria; phylum Verrucomicrobiota; class Verrucomicrobiia; order Opitutales; family UBA2995; genus CAZYDZ01. The sequence continues at coordinate 13,151 of CAZYDZ010000021.1, read as the reverse complement.
AATCCATTGATTGTTGAGGATTACGGAAAAGGTTTTCTCTCGCCAGAGTTCGCAATCAGTCGATTGCGGACGCGTAAACAGGGGAATCCAGTCGGGCTGCCGGATGTAGGAGATCAGTTGCCGGAATGTCTCCTCGGGGATGGAGCCCTGATGAGGCTGTAGAACGGAATACCAGGAGTCTGTATCATCGGGCAGCCATTCCACGGTCTCAAACAGTTCGTGAACCGCGGTCCCCAGATGGCGTTGATTGGCGGTACCCGATGAGAAATACCATCGGCCGTAGGTTTTGTCTCTGCTGCTGTGTGAAGGGATGAATTGTTGTAGTCGTGTGGCAATCGGTAGGGGCGAAGACTCTGGCAGGCGGTCGGTTGCCGCAGTTGATGGCGATACGATTGTTTGTAAGGCATGCTGCAGATGCCAGTCGGGATTCCCGTGCGTATAAAGGATGCTGTCATCGTCATTCTGATTGGCGTTTTTATCCTGTTGCAGAGCCCTGCGAAGCAGGGAATCGGGTGATGTCTGTCCCTGTCCATCTCCGCCATCTACGAACATGTAGAGACCACGTTTTGCGCGGGTTATTGCCACATACAGAGCGCACAATTCACCGAATGCCCGTTCCTGTAATTGCTTGTCTGCCTGTTCCTGAATGGCGGGGAACAGGAATTGCCAGTCCTCAGGTATCTGCTCCATGACCCAACACGGGTCCGTATTGGAGGCAGGGGAGGATACGAGGTTGGCGCGATTGGATTTATTCAGAAAGCCCTTCTTGTCTGCCAGTGTGATGACAATGTCATAGTCCAGACCCTTGCTTTTGTGAATTGTCGTCACCTGCACAGACTGGGCGCTGCCGTTGTCGATGACGCGATAATGCTGGATGAAATCCAGAAACAAGTCCTGATCGTGAATATTTTTACGATCAAAAATACCAGCGGCTTCACGGCATTGTCTTGCGCGTATCCGATATAATGCGTCGATTTTTCCCTGTTGGGACAAGGCTTGTAGTACATGTGGAATCAGGCGGAGCACTGCCGCCTCGCTCCCTTGTGAAAACCAAGTCTCACGCAGCCGCTGAAACTCATCCTCCATCTGTTTTGCGGATGAGAGTAGCGCTGGATGATAAAGCAGCAGCATGCGTTCACAGGCTTGTTCACCAGGATGCAGGCAGCGTCTGAGCCAACACTGAATCAGCACGCCTGCCAGATTGTCGGTAAAGGGGGCTTGGTTGGATTCCACGGAAACGGGGAAGGCCGTGTGCTTGCGCAGATAGTTTGCCGTCTCCTGTACTTCCTTGTTGGAGCGGAGAATAATCGCTACGGTAAGCCCCCTCCGCAGTGGATTCAACTGTTCCAGTAATTGGGATACCTCGCAGGGAAGGCTGGCATCCTGGTCATCTGCGGCGGGTGAAAGTATCTTCAATTGCGCGTAGGCGTCTCCGTTCTTTTGGAGAGGAGGCGCGGATTGGTGATCAGACCAATAACGTATCCATCTTTCATATACTTCTACGGACAGTTGTTCCTGAAGCACCGCAGGAACCCCAAAGACTTTGTTGATCGTATCAATAATTTCAGGATAGGAGCGCCATGAGGTTTTCAATGCCTCCCCGTCCGCAATTTCAGGCGAGTAATAATCGAAGATATCCTGGAATAGAGAATCGTTGCTTCCCCTCCAGAGGTAAAGGCATTGTTTGACGTCTCCCACATAGAAAAAGGATCTGTGCTTTTCACTGTCCTGAATCACTTCGTCCACCAGTGGTTGAATCACCTGCCACTGGCTGCTGCTCGTATCCTGAAATTCATCCAGCAGCCAATGATCGAGGCGGGCATCCATCCTGTAGTACAGTAATTCCTTATCAGCGCCGCTGCCGAATGGCGTGGATGTGACAGAGGGTGTGAGCAGACGGGTAATGTCCTGATAGGAAAACTTGCCTGTGCGATGGATTTCCCTCTGGTTGGCGCTATGGTAGAATGAGAGAAACAACCCGGCCGTGTGCGTACGCAGAAAGATATTGCGCAGGTAACGGCCTATCGCGTGCAACAGCATCTGCGCAAGCGGGGTGCACAGGGCGTTGTTCAGGAAATATTCCTTCCTGTTGTAAAGAACGGAACAGGATTTTTGTGAGACGATCTGCGGAGCCTGCTGCAGTATCCGTTGCAAAAGGGTATTGATCTTTCCTGTTCCTGTCGCATGCAGATTGTCTATTTCATCAGCCATGGTAGCCAACGGCTGGTGAATACGGTGATCAACAGGATCATCCTGAAGCTGCTGCAGAAAATCGGCTTTGGCTTGTTCAAAAGATTCCGTGGAATCCTCGTGTTTTACAAAAGGAATCCATTGTGGGTGCAGGGAGAGAATGCGCTCAGGATTGCCCCATGCGGCAGCATTCGGGATGCGATAAAAAAGGGAGAGGTTTTTATCAATGAGATCTTTCAGGGTATCCATCCACAAGGTGCTTTCCTTGCCGCTGTGCAGGTGCTGTAAAACTCGGAGGAACGACTGTTGCTGCTCGGAAGAGAGAGCGCCGCCAGTCAAGATGTTGGTAATGATTCTGTTTTGCGTGGCGTCTTCCTCTTCAGGGAGGAGAATTTCAGGATTGGAGGAGAGTCCAAGTTCTGGATAAAAGCAACGGGTCAGATAAATGAAGAACCCGTCGTAAGTGTTCAGGTGTAGCTGGGGCAGGTATTCGACCATCTGACGAAGCAGGAACAGATAGTCCGTGCGGATGGCTGAGACTTTCAATTCGGCGGACAGGCGTTTGGCCGCGTGTTCGGAAGAACCAGCCACTGCCAGTTTGGCGAATGTTTTCTGGAAAAACTCCCCTGCCGCCTTGCGGGTGAATGTCATGGCAATGACCTTATGCGGTTCAGGCTGGCGCAGTAGAATGGAAATATAGCGATTGGTCAGCGCGTATGTTTTGCCTGACCCCGCGGAAGCCATCAGCCTCTCGTTTCTCAATGATTGTATTGCCTGTTTCATGTGAGAGGTTGCGTATGATCGATATCTTCCGATTCAGGAAAGGAAAGATGCTGGAGATCGAGCATTTGTTCCACGCCATCGGGAAAGAATTCGGAGAAATGGCGGCTTTCGCGCTGAGCCCAAAAATGATTGTTGTCAATGGATTGCAAAATGGCGCAGGCGCATTGCAAGGCCGGCTGCACCAGCTCAGGGGTCATAATTTCCTGATGGAGCTTTATTTTTCCGAGAGTGGAGGGGATGGAGAAAACACATACTTCCAGGTCTCCCGATAATTGATAGGCGTGTTGTACGGCGTGTGCGTACAGTGGCAATTGAAGGTCGGTCCACCGATGACGCACGGGTTTGCCACGTTCGTTTCTGACGAATTCGATTTCGGGGAGAAGCAGCGGGCCCGTCCGTGAGATTATTTTCTTCGAGTAAGCATAATCGGCAGAGCTTGTTTTATAATCGATAACCCGATACGCATTTCTCTCCTTGTGGTAATCAATTCTGTCAATGCGGCCCTCCACTTGGTAACCCTGTAATGGGAATGACAGTTTTTGTTCGATATATTGATTGGTCCATCCCTCTTTTTTCAATTGGGTTTCGATTGCCGCGCAATGATACAGTCGTCTCTTGATATTATCCCATTGCAGCTCCAGCAGAAAATGGGGATGACTTCCGTGTAGTATCTCCAATTGCTCGCGCGCGTGGGACTCGAATAGCTCTGTGGTCTCTTTCAGGTCGAGCTCCTGTTTATAAAAGAGAGGAACGCATTTCTCCATGGTGTAGTGGATGAGATTTCCGATATCCGAGCCATCCATTTCCTGTTTGCGGTGCGTTCGGGTTTCCCATCCGAGCAGGTATTGCAGAAGGAAATCAAAAGGATTATTCAGCCACGCCTTGAACGCTGTGACGGATATTTTTTTCCCCGTTGTATTCGGCTTGTTCAGGTGCGCGAGGGGAGGAATTGTCCGCTGTGGCAATTTGGGAAGTGGTGGCTGGTATTGGATCAGGTCGCGGATACGTTGCAGCAAAGCCGGATCATCTTTGGTGCGCAGTAACAGGGGAGATGGATAAATGGCCTGATTGTCTACTCCCCAGCGCGCGAGCAGCATTTCCACGCGTCCCGTTTCCCGTCTGCATGCCAGTACGGAGTGCAGCAGGTAAGCATCCATGCTCGATCGCTGCAGATTGGTTTCCATGCCGATATGATTCCGCAATTGTTCTGGAAGAAACGCATCTCCCTGGATGTGCATGGGCAACGCCTGATTGTGCATTCCTGCCAGAATCAAGTATGGTGCGGGGTCCCACAGTATTTCCAGCCACCCCTGCAGATCGACGGCATTGGCAGGGCGTTCCGCGTAAAGGGTTGTTTCCTGCAGAAGGCTTCCCAGCAGCGAATATAGTGTGGTTTGTGTAATATCAGGATAGTGCAGCCGTAAATCTCGGATTTGCTGCAGGATATCGTTGAGTTCCTGTAGGGCTGTAATGAAGGCGCGATCTTCGGGGTTGGCGGGAATCAGCACGCGATCTCCGATGAACTGCAACAGGATATGCTCCAGAGCCTGTTCAGGATATTCCTGTTTGGCCATTTGCTGCCACGCTGCCAGATGTGGCAAGGCTGCCTGCATGCAGGGAAACCGTGTGGGATGGCTTTCCAGTATGTTATTCAGGGAGTCCATTGAATGGCAGAGATGACGTTCTTCCAGTTTGTCCACTTCGGCCAACAGCCGTTGTGGAGAGCTGCCCCTGGGGAGTTGGGAATCGCGCAGCACTTCCTGGTAGAATGCAGGATGGCGCAGTAGATTCCACGTCGCATGGAATTGTGTTTGTAGTAGGAAGTCCTGAATGGCGAGCAGGAGCCTGCCAGCTTCTGAGTAGTGCAGTGATTGTCCCGCAGGATTGTAAGAGACGAGGTCCAGACTGGACAATTCCTGCTCTATCGCAGGCAATAATTGAGTGTCGGGGATACCAATGGCGCACTGGGATTCCACAGGAGAAGAGAGCAGGCGTTGGCACAGTGTGGATGCCAACTCATGTGGATCGTGGGATACATGGAAGGAGTGTGTTTCCGTCAGTTCCAGATCGTGTTGATGCCAGAATTGGGGATCGGGTAGCCCCTGTTCGTTCCAGGCTTCCGGCGTATCGGGGCCATATTGCAGGACGGTGCAATCGAGCCCTTGTTGCTGCACGGTTTGCAGCAGTTGAATGACCAGGGGAGAGGGAGACGGACTTGCAAGCAGTATATGGCGAATTGCTGCAGGCAATACCGGATTGGTTGCAGCATGCGTGAGCGCCTGCTGAGGGCACAGCTTGTCCATGTCGCGCAGGCGTTTCCTGTAGAGATCTTCCAACTCTGCCAGCAACTGCCACCGCTTGGGATCCATCGTGGTGTTTTTTGTTTTCACCGCCACTTGGGAGAAATCCAGCCCGTGCAGTCCGATCTGGGATTGCACGCGTTCCAGTTGACGTGCGGTTTGGAGCGCCCAGGAATCATCCGTTAAATGGGTATTGGGCAACAGTGTGGTGATGGCCTCTTTTTTCTCCTTGAGCAGGTCTGCCCATGTCACCACCGCAAGTGTTTTGGAGGCTACCGAATGTGGGCATGCCATGCGCAGCAACGCGTCAGGAGTCAGTATCAGCGGGGGGAGCAGCCCTTTGTTGATCTGGTGCGCCGCCAGGGTTAGTGTTTCGAGCAGACGCCTCCCCGATTGCCTGGTGGGGATAATGATCAGCAAGTGGTCCAGAGTCAGCGGGTCGTCAGTAGTGCTTTGCGGGAGTAGGAAATCAACCAGTTGTGGAAGGAGCGGAGCAGTCCAGGGAAAACGGTGACAGGAAAACAGGCGGGACATACTGCTGGGTTAATGATCTTGGGCAGGTGATACTGGATTATTGGAAAAAAAGGAGAAGATGCGTTCAGCAAGCTGTTTCTCGTTGTACGGTTTGGGGAGAAGATGATTGTGAACCGAATCTCCGTCATTTACACCATCCACTGGATGGCCCGAAGTCAATAGCCACATCAGGTTTTGGCGGGCGAAACGCAGCCGTTGCACCAGTTGCATGCCTGAGATACCAGGCATAACAATATCTGCTATCACCATGTCAAAGTAATGGGTGTCTTTCTCAAACAGATGGATGGCCTCGGTCGGGCTGGTGGTGGCAGTCACATTATAACCAAGGTTCTTCAATAATTGTTCGGTGCTGTTTAGTACCCCCGGATGGTCGTCAACCAGAAGTATGCGAATATCCTGTGGTGAGGAAACGGCATGAACGTGTTGCTCGTTGCTGCGCCCGGGTGCTGACGGAGCGCCATACATCTCAATATGAGGTAAATAGATATGAAAGGCTGCGCCTCCATATATGGATTTTTTCAGGTGAATCAGTCCGCTGTTTTGTTTGATGATTCCGTAGACAGTGGAGAGTCCAAGGCCATGCCCATCCCCCAAGGGTTTGGTGGTGAAAAACGGATCGAAGATTCTTCCCGAGATTTCCTTTGGGATACCTTCTCCGCTGTCGGCGACAATGAGTTCGACATAATTTCCTGGGAGGAAGTTTTTTACCTGAGGGAGTGGAGACTTGTCCAGATATGTGTTGTGGGTGCGAATAGAGATGAGGCCGCTGCCACGAATGGCTTCCTTGGCATTGGTACAGAGGTTGCTTAGAATCTGATCAATTTGAGTTGGATCAGCCAGGACATCGCCAATACTCTCGTCGGCTTGCCAGTCGAGTTCGACATCCTTGCCGACCAGTTGTTTCAAGATCGGCAGTGATTCGGTAATGACTTGATTCAGGTTGAGCCTGACAGGCTGAATGGTCTGTTTTCGTGCAAAAGCGAGTAATTGGCGCACCAGTTTGGCGGAACGCTGAGAGGCTTCCTGAATGGCTTTCAAATGAGGATGTGCCGCGTGAGATTCGCTGGTTTTCTCCAGGGCGATTTCTGCGTGTCCCATGATGAGCTGCAGCAGGTTGTTGGAATCATGGGCGACCCCGCCTGCCAGTTTCCCCAACGACTCCAGTTTCTGCATATTGGCCAGGTGTTCACGGATTTGTTCGCGCTCTTCTTCAGCCTGTTTGCGTGAGGAAATATCAAAGTGACAGCCGACAGCGCGGGAGGGCGCCCCATTGTGATCGCGTTCAAGTACCTTGCCTGCGCAGATGACCCATACCCAGTGACCATTCTTATGACGGAAGCGACATTCCAGACTGAATGACTGTTTCCCTTCGGCGATACGCGGTTTGTGCAGTGTCTGTTGAACCAACAGGTGGTCTTCGGGATGGATCAGTGTTTGCCATGTATCCGCCTTGTCATCCAGTTCGTCAGTCGCATACCCGAACATCTGTTTATAGGAAGGGCTGTAGTAGCCTATGCCCGAATTGCAGTCCACATCCCAATAACCGGCAGTGGCGGATTCCAGGATATCCTCCAGCATCCAGCGTTCACGGCGCAGGGATTGTTCGATTTTCTTCAGATGGGTGACATCCGTGAGGATACAGTAGGCTCCGACGATATTTCCGTGCGGATCCATTCGTGGAAAAGAATCAATCAATAGCCAGGAATGACTGCTATTAAATGGGGCGCGAATCCCCATGATTTCCTTGGAAATGGATTTTCCTGTCTGGATGGAAATACTTACTGGATATGTATAGCGGCTGAAGGTGCTGCCATCTTCGTGAATGATGTCCCATTGGTGATTGTTATTCTCCCCGCCGATCAGTTGTTCTGCAGGGATGCCGAAGATTCGTCCAGCGGCTTTGTTGGCTTCCACGATACGCTCGTTCTGATCATAGATGATGACTCCCTGCTCCATGTTGTTGAACAGGATGTGGAAGCGTTCTTCACTTTCCTGTAGCGAAAGAATTGTATGCAGGGAGGGTATCCCTGTCGGTTTTTTCCCAATATTGATGATGCGAGGGGAGAGTAGATACAACAGAGTGAGAACGCTGGAAATTCCCAGGATATATGACCATGCAAGGGGATGATTGCCCCGGGTTACCCAAAGAACAACGATGGTTGTCAGGAAAAATCCCAAACCGAACCACAATACCGTCTTTTGTTCCGTTCGCTGACTTCCGGAACGCTCAGAGGACGCCTTGGGGATTGAAGGGACGGAGTTGATTTTCAAGGGATTGAGTAAAATGAGGAGAATTCCAGAATAGGAAAAAGATCGCAAGGGAAAAGCCCATTGCGCATGGGTAGGGTCTCGCACCTTGCAGGAAAGAGATTGTCTTGGGCGTGGCGAATAATTAGGAGCATGGTATGACATCGACAGTTTCTGCAAAGGGGCATGAGCGGGCTTTGCGACAGCTTAGGGCGCAGTTGGGTGAGCAGGTGCGCGTGGATCATGAAACGCGTTATCGTGCTTCGTTCGACAATACCCGTGTATCGCGGATGCCTTCGGCGGTGATATGCGTTGAAGCGGCGGAATCGGTTACGACCGTGCTGCGTCTGGCCAATCGTTTCCAGATCCCCGTCACGGCGCGTGGGCGCGGCACGGGGACCACTGCCGCGGCACGTCCTGAAATAGGCGGCTGGGTGCTCGACATGAGCCGTTTGCGTTCGTATAAGCTCGATCTGGAGAGCGGTATCGCGGAGGTGGAGGCAGGAGTGTTGGTGGCGGATTTACAGGATCGGGTGGAGTCAAAAGGATGGTTTTATCCGCCTGATCCTTCTTCCCGCAAGCATTGCACGATTGGCGGTACGCTGGCCTGCAATGCAGGCGGGATGCGCTGTGCCAAGTATGGAGTGACGCGCGATTATGTTTTGGCGCTGGAAGGTTATCTGCCAACAGGCGAGCCTGTGCGCTGGGGATTGCCGCTGAAGAAATATGTTTCGGGCTACAATCTGCGCGATCTTTGGATTGGCAGCGAGGGGCAGCTTGGCATTATTACCAAGGCATGGCTGAGATTGTTGCCGCGGCCATTCGCAAGATTGACGGGTATTGCGGCGTTTCCATCGGAAGATGCTGCGTTGCGGGCAGTGAAGGCCATTTTGAAGGCGCGTATCGTGCCGAGTATTCTGGAGTTCATGGATGTTTCCTCCATCACCTGTTGCGAACGTTTTCGCGGTTCACCTGTCTTTAAGGAAGCGCCAGGCAGGGCGGTGCTTTTGTGGGAAACCGATGGTTCTGAAACGGATACCAGGGAGCAGGCCGACCGGCTGCGTGCTGTCATTCAGCAGTATCATCCATTGGAAAGGTTGGCAGAATCTGCCGGAGAAGCGGAGCAGTTGTGGAATGTCCGCAGGCAGTGCTCCCCCGCGATGTTTCAAATGGGGGATACCAAGATCAATGAGGATATCGTGATCCCACTGCGCGCGCAGATTCCGTTGATGCGGCTGGTGAAAAAAATATCGCGCGAGTCCGGGCTGGCGATGCCTGTGTTCGGCCATGCAGCCGACGGCAATTTTCATGTGCATATCATGTATGATCGGGCGAACCGTACGCATTGCCGAGCTGCGGAAAAAGCAATCCGCTGCTTGATGGAAAACATTGTTAAAATGGGAGGCGCTATTACGGGGGAACATGGCATTGGCGTTGCCAAGAGCCCGTTCTTTTCGTTGCAGCATACTGCGGTGGAGCGCAAAGCGATGTGGGCAGTCAAACAGGCTTTGGACCCGCAGAACATTCTGAATCCAGGCAAAATGTTTCAGGTGGAGAATATCTGGCGTAGCCCGACCGAGGCGGTAACGCTACCGTGGGATCACCGATAGTAATCGGTTCTTGCGAAGAAAAATAAATATTTTCGGAAAAATTCTTGACGAAGACTATTTTACTGCATAGTTCTGGTATCGTTTTCAAAGGGAGAAAGGATAAGCAGTTCGGTATTGAGGACTATGGAGGTTCAGACTGCTGATCCGTCATTCATAAAAAGGAGGAGAAAATGATACGGACAAAAAGGGGGAACAATCGTCGTGGACTGACGATTCTGGAGCTGATCATTACGATTACGGTCATCGGTATTGTGACTGGCATTGGCTATAAGGCGTATGCGGGAATTCGTGAAGAGAGTCAGATTCGTGCCAAGCAAAGAACAGCGCAACACATCAATGAATTGTTGAGTGAGGTGCGTCAGTTTGATGCGGGTTTGATTGGGGCAGGCGGTTCTTTTGCCGTGAACACCACCAGTGTCGAAACATTGATCCAATCATTGGCTGGTGGCGTAACACTGCCAAATTCCGTGATGGAGGTGAAGCTCAGTCGCAATGTGACATCATCCAGCTATACGCTGCAGGGAACGGGGGAGAACTTACAGGTTTTACCGACGTCCGGGGCATCCGTTCCCTGATTGCATACATTGGGAAATGACATGAGCGGGATACGAGGATTTACCTTGTGGGAGCTGATTCTGACGGTATCCGTTATGGGTGTATTGGCTGCTATTGCATGGCCCGTCTATTCAGGAGTGAGACAAACCGGTGAGGATCGTCTTATCGTGTCCCGTGCACTGGCTCTGGAAGCGGCGATGGTTGTGTTTGAAGACCGCAATCCAATGGCGGTTGATATGTGGCAGGATTGGACCGGTGAACAGAAATATCAGCAGATGATACAGCGCGGCTATCTGCGTGACAGGGGGTTGAGCTGGCATCAGTTTCAAGGAGGCTACACCTTGATCTGGCCATCTTCTCCTGCGGGGAGAATCAGCATTCTGGACTCACAGTCAAGACCCGTGGAATATGAATAGGCGAGGATATACATTACTGCAGACGCTGCTCGCGGCATCCGCGTCCCTGCTTGTGATATTGGCGCTTGTGATGCTGATGCGGACGCTGCTGTCAGCTACTGTAGTATCCTGGACTGGTGACGGGGAGGATCGCTACGCGGTCTCTCCGTCGTTGTCCGAAGGAGTGCGGGCAACCAGATTCCATCTGGCGTTAAACCGTCTGCGAAGAGAAGCGGATGCGGTATTTGTATTCGGCGGCGATGTGTACCGGGCTGAGGTAGGAGGAGCGTGGCAACACTCTTTGGATCGTCCATTGAGGATGGACTTCGATATGAACGGACTGAGCCACAGGCTTCATACGGAAGAAGCGGGGATATGGTTTCAGAGAATGGCGTTTCTTGGCGGAACACAGTTTTTTCAGAATCCGGTACCGCTATTGAGCGAATATGAGTTGGAGGATGGTCATCACAAGGGAGATTTCACGGTACTGTTTTTGTCAGGAAGAGACCTTGTGGGTGTTATTCAGGTGCGGTGTCATCTGCGGGGAACAGATTCCGTACAATGGCAGCAATGGGAATGTAAAATGTGGGATTTTCGCATAGGGCGGGAAACAGTATATCGATGTGCGTGGCAACAGGGTGAAATGACAGTTCCACAAATCCCGCTACTTCCATTCATCGGGATTGAGGAGGGGAGACTTCCTGGGGTGCGACAATTTCGGGTGAAGGCGGGAATTGCGGATGGAGGGGAATTAACCTTTGCAGAGATCGTGTTTCCAGATCCGATGTTGGTTTGGTCTGCTGGCAGCCAACAGGAAGGATCGTATCCTGTTTCCCGTTTCTTTTACTTGTTCTTTTTTCAGTAGAAAGGTGGTGGGTATGAACGGGATGAGAGAGAAAAAGAGAGGTGGTTTGCTAATTCTGGTATTGGCCGTACTTCTCGCTGTGAGCGTGTTGACATGGAGTGTGGTTCAGAACTACGCGACATCGTCTGTGCTGACAAAATCCCTGGATCAGAAGCGTCAGCAGTTGGTGGGAGAGAGTGTGGTGCGGGAGCTTGTGCGCGAGGCAATGTACGATGTTGCGATTAGTGATGGAACGGTACTGGAAAATAGGATACAAAATTACGTAGGTAAGCATTTCAAACAGCCTGTACATATAGAGGTAAGTGGAGACACTCCTCAGTCAATGCTCAAGCCTGTTGTGTGGTCGTCAGAAATCGTGCATCCTGTTTCCGCGTCTGAACGTGCCGGCCTGCCCCTGTCAATACAGAGATGGGCAAGGCCAGGCTGTGAAATTTACCAGGGAACTTCCCTGGATATACGGGTAACTGCTGCAAATGACTATCGGTTTCGGGTGACCCCGATCTATATACCTGTTTCCTGCATGCCATTTGTTGCTTATGATTTATCCTGGGATGGTGTGTATTTGCCATCTGTCGTATCCCGTTCTGTGGCGTACCGTATGCCAATGGGATGGGAAATTCTGGAAGGGCATGAATGGATGCGCCAAGCGCCTTCCCGTTTGCGCGACTTATTGCAGTTGCGCGTCGGGCTTTATCGGCAGTGGTTGGACCCACAGCATGAAGATGACTGGTTGCGGATGTTTGCGGCTCAGGCGACCACATTGAATTTTAACGAACCTGCCGTACTGGATCGGTTGCAGTCAATGGGAGGGATTGTTGTGGATGGCTCCACTGTGCGAGTGGATCTGACATTGTTTGCCAGTGAAACACTGTTGATTCAGGGTAAGGGTGAGGTGGTGTTTTCGGGGTATCGCGGTGAGCGCCCGCTGGTTGTGGTGGCAGCTCCTGCGGATGTCGGCCTATTGAGATTGACGGTGACGGATTCTCCGCAAGGAGTTGTCGGGCCGTTGGTGTTGTATGGAATGACTTCCTGGAGATCGGAGAATGCTGGCGCGCTGCATGTTGTCAGCAGTGATGGCACCGCTATTGCGGGCGCCTGTATTCTTTCTCCGGGCGTAATATTGGATGCGACAGTCAGGGGCCACATCAGTATGCACACGCCTGTCCGCGATGGTTACAATAAGGAGTATGCAATGCCTGTGGAACCATTGTCGCAGCAGGAAATGAATCAGGTGGGCCGATGGGTTCCTGTGTTGACGCTATGGGATATTGCAAGCGAACTGTAAGAATTGGAGTGAGCGTATGAATGGGGGCATGGAGAGAGGAAAATGGCGGACTGGCATGACCTTAATGGAGGTGATGATGTCGCTGGCGCTACTTGCTTTTGTAATCGTGGCAGTAAGGTCGTTTTGGGGGCAAAGCAGCAGTTTGCAGAGAAACCGGGTGGCATCGGCCAGCCTTCAGACCAGGGAGACTCTCGGGCAGGAAGCCATGTTGTTGGGAGGACCATTTCGCCAGAAGGAATTTAGCGCGCCTTCAGGCATTGTATTTGAGAATACACATCCTTTGGAATACCCGGAGGTTTTTGGTGTAGAGAGGGGAGGTATCGTGGGAGGGACAATCAAGCAGAAAAACGATCATCTGACGGGAAATAGGGAGGACAGGCTGGGCCT
>CAZYDZ010000020.1:0-17754 GCA_964646535.1 uncultured Opitutaceae bacterium | reverse complement strand
GCAACGCATTTTGCGACAATGGCTCACCAATTCTGCCAGTCGAGCAAACCAGAATACTGCCCTGCGGCACTTTCAGCAAACGGGCAACTTCGTCCCCCATTCGCACTGCGTCCTGCATACCCTGCTCCCCTGTACAGGCGTTGGCATTGCCGCTATTGGCAATCACTCCATGAAACACACCCGACTGCTCCAGCACCTGACGGCAGTATTTGACTGGCGCAGCCACCACCTGATTGGTGGTAAACACACCTGCTGCCGTACAAGGCGTCGGACTGAACATCAAAGCCAAATCGAGCCGGCCATCGGCCTTGCGACGAAAGTCGGCAGCGACCCCCGCGTTCAAAAATCCGGGGACATCTGCCAGTCCAGCCGGTGATTCCAATACCTGAAAGTTACTCATCGCCTAAACTCCCGCAAGGGCTTTTCCAGCCAGTCCTTCCGTCTGCGGAAAGCCCAGCCAGAGGTTCATAATCTGGACAGCCTGACTGGCTGCCCCCTTCATCAAATTATCAATTGCCGAGGTCACGATCAGATTCCCTGTTCGACTGTTCCATACCGCCGAAAAGCCGACCTGATTGGTTCCAACATAGTGAGCGGTGTCCGGAAAACTCCCAGTAGGCAGCAAATGAATGAATGGCTGCTGGCCATAAATCGCCTGCCAGCATTGATACACCTGCTCAATGCCCGTTCCCTTGAACGGCACCGAGATCGTGGTGGAAATCCCCCGCCGAACGGGAGCCAGATGCGGATGAAACTGCACGACCACTTCTTCCCCAGCGGCCAACCCCAGTTGTTCCTCGATCTCCGACAAGTGACGATGCACAGGCAGCCCATAGGCTTTCATGCTCTCATTCCGCTCCACGTAGAGATAGTCTTCGGCCAACTTCTTGCCCGCACCACTGATCCCACTGTAAGAGTTGATGATAATCCCACGGGTTTGCACCAGACCCGCCTTCAATAAGGGCAACAGAGGCAGCAGGATACTGGTGGGATAGCATCCGGGAGCGGCCACCAGGCCACCATTCGGCTGTTCCGCCAGCAATCCGACATTCCATTCCGGCAACAGATAGGGCGTGCGCGCAAGCCATTCCGGAGCCGGATGCTCGTGCTTATAGTATTCCTGGTAGGTCACTGCACTATTCAGCCGGAAATCCGCGCTCAGATCGATTACCCGAATCCCAGCGGTTGCCAAGGGCAACGCGTATTCCGCGGCCACGCCGTGTGGCAGGGCCAAAAATACCACATCCAGTTTTTCCGCCGCCAATTGCTCAGGAGAAAGATTGGAAAACCGCAGGTTGGACTTTAGCGGGGCCAGAGCCGCAATCGCTTCACCAACACGCTTACCATCCCATTGCCGCGAACCCGCATAGACCAAATCCACCTGTGGATGGTCCAGCAACAAGCGCAACAACACCTCTCCGGTATAACCGGATGCCCCAACAATACCTGTCCTGATCATTGCGTGACTCCTTTCGTACGGTTAAAATGAATGAGAAAGCGTGTTTGAAAAATAGAAAAGCAAAAGCCCTCCGCGGAAAGCATCCGGGGAGGGCCTCGGTTCCGTGAGGAACAAAATCTCTTTCCGCCGGCGGCTTAACGCTTGGAGAACTGGAAGCGCTTACGAGCACCTGGCTGTCCAGCTTTCTTACGTTCACGACGACGTGGGTCACGTTTCAGGTGGCCAGCATCCTTCAGGGACTTGCGCAACTCAGGGTTGTAACCGAGCAGGGCACGAGCCACACCGAGGGAAACGGCAATTGCCTGACCGTGCAGACCACCACCTTCAACACGCACCCAGACGTCGAACTGCTCTTTCAGACCAGCAGTTACCAGCGGCTGAAGGGCAGCGCCCAGAAAACGCTCTTCTGGGAAATAGACATCACCGGCGCGGTCATTGACCTGAACATTGCCAGAACCGGCAAGCAAACGCACGCGGGCGGTTGCAGTCTTGCGGCGGCCTGTGGCCACCAGTGTGGAGGATGCGTTAATCTCGGACATGGATGAAAATTAGAATTTTTCCGGAAGGGGTTCAACCGACTGCGCTTCGTGCGGATGCTCGGAGCCAGCGTAAATCTTCAGTTTCTTGATCATCTGGCGACCCAGACGATTGCGGGGCAACATCCCCTTAACGGCGTGTTCAATCAGGAATGCCGGCTTGTTGTCGCGGAAATCGCCCACCGAACGGTAGCTCTCGCCCCCGATGTAACCGGAGAAAAACATGTATTTCTTGTTCTCTTCCTTGCGACCCGTCAGCACGATCTTCTCTGCATTGATGACCACCACGAAGTCTCCCGTGTCCATGTGCGGAGTATAGGAAGGCAGATGACGCCCACGCAACACATTGGCAACACGCACAGCCAGTCGGCCGAGAACCTGATCGGTCGCGTCAATCACGTACCACTTCTTGGGTCGTGTCTCTTTTTTGAAAAGGGTCGTCTTCATCTGTCTGAAAAATTGAGAGAAACGCTCAAACCAACAAACGAGCGCCCTGTTGTCAATGGTTTTTTCATATTGGGCTGTAGTTTTATTTCTAAGTCTCCGAACTTGTAGGAGGGGCTTTATGCCCCGACAAAGTATCACACCGACAAATTCGTCTCTGGTTTCGTGGGTAGATCGCTGTTTCCCATTCTGCCCCGACCGGAAACCACGCCGATATTCGGTCGGGGCAGCATGGTGCTAGTTTAAGAGGATTATCGCTCATCATTCTTGTAGGAGGGGCTTTACGCCCCGACCCGAGATCATGCTTGTTGGTCGGGGCGTAAAGCGCCTCCTACATCTTTCTTTTTGTGATACTTGCGAAAAATGCTCTAAATCCGCACATTGGTCTTATGGAGAAGAGGAATTACAACCATTCGAGCGGTCTCATAAAAACGCCCGGACATCGGGCACTAAGACATGGGAGGGTTTCACTCGAAAACTCTCGCTACTTCCTAACCATGGTTACCCATGAAAGAAAAGTCAGTCTAACCCCCTGTTTCCCCGAACTATTACACATCGCAAAAAGCATTGAGACAGAAACTCAATGGCAAGTCATCGGCCTTGTTGTCATGCCAGATCACTTGCACATACTCATTCGTTTGCTAGATATAAACCTATCAAAATGCGTTCGGCTATTTAAAGGGCGAAGCGCATCTTCTTTAAGAACTCAAAACATATTTTGGCAGAAAAACGCCTATTTTGATCACCGCTTACGCCCTTTTGAAACAGATAGCTCCTTTCTACGCTATATGTTGCTCAACCCGTACCTGCAAAATTTGCTAGGGTGGGACGAAATATGGCCCGCATGGTGGCTATCAGAAGAAGCCAGCATTTGGTTTTCGCCCACCACCAACGAAGGTCGCCCTTTTCGGGAATGGGCAAAAAATGGTGTGCCATTCTCGCTTCCCATGTAGGAGAGGCTTTATGCCCCGACCCAAACCCGACCAATATTCGGTCGGGGCATAAAGCCCCTCCTACAAAAAACACAGGTGTTCAGAACAGCACGATGCTCTTGAGGCGTATTTTCAGGCTGGGAACGGGCTGCATCTCGCTGCCGACCAGGGTTTGGCGTGGCAGGGCAATGATCACCCCCTGTACTTGATTTGGGGTATTGCGCACCCAATCATAGTAGGGATAGCGGATGAAATTCCAGCCGTCGAAGTTCATGGTCTGCTCCCCGGGCCAGTTGATGTGTAGATTGCCGCGGGTGGCCCACGGACCCCACGGGCGGGACTTCAAGACCTCGACATCGCCCCAACTGCCATTGCCCTTCACCCAGATCCCTGCGTTCTTTGCGGGGGTGCTCACGGGGGTATTCAGGCGGATCGCCACATATTCGTGCTCCATGTACCAACGATCGCCCTCAGGAATCAACTCTACCTCGATACAATCCCCCATCTCCTCGTCGTGTACCTGACGCACCTCAAACTTGCCCTGGAAGCGACGCGGCATGCTGCTGGGCTGATTTCGCGTGTTCTGCGCAGGAGCAGGATAATCCGCGACTGTCACCTTATCCAGCGAGTCGATTTCAATGGTAGCAAGCACCGTGGACGGCGCGACATCATCAGGGAAACGGCTCTTGCCGAGGGTTGCTCCCTGCAGCGGGCTGGCAGAAATCAGGTATTGGACCGAAGTATCGGCCACCAAATCAAGCTGGGTGCCTTCCACAGGTTTTTCCCGTCCATAAAGGTCTATCAGGGTTCGCGGCGCACCTGTATCAAACGAGAGATGTACCTCGCGTTCCCCGCGCGGCGTCCACAGGGCATAGACCCACTCGTCACCACGCCGAAACTCCTGCAAATAGGTGACAGTGGAGCCAGTCGGCACAAAACGGACGAATTGGGCCTGATCGAGCACCTGCGTCAGGGTCGCCACCGCCGCATAGGCGGGTTTAGGCTCCAATCCCGGATAACGGTGCGTCAGTCCGCCATTGGCCCAAATCGAATAATAATAGCCATCGCCAGCATCATTGATGCCACCAATAGAGATGGTGTCGAAGCCGTAGGCGAGTGCCAGCAACCCGTCACGCACCTTCCATTCCGCCTGGGTCTTGTGGCCCAGCCGCTCAGTCATGCGACCGATCCATTCCGTACAAGCGGTAATCGGAATATCGCCATAGCCCATCCGCTTCGCCAACTCTTTCAGATACCAGGCGGACTGGAACCCGCCGATCAGGGCGCGCTCCGGAGCAAAGGTCTGCCCCAGATCCTCAATGGCGATCGTGTCCATGAACTCACGTGGGAATTTCTGACGAAACAGTTCTCCCATGATGCCAAGGCTGTTGCCGTCATTGCCGTACTGCATTTTCAGTTGCGGGAACTTTTCGCGCACCATTTTGGACATCGCCGTCAGGTATTCGATACGCTTCGGCCAGTTGCGCTGCCACTGGTCCAGCGCCTGCTGCTCACGGGCCGCGGCCGCTTTGGCGGCTGGTGTGGGTTCTCCGCCCTCCTTGCGCAACAGGGCTTCAGGAGAATTGTCATCGTCAATCAGCGCGCGATTGGTCGCTGGCTCTCCCCACAATTCTGACGGGAATGGCGCCCCCGCTGATCCACTCTCGTGAAACACCAGCATGCGATCAATACTTGGCCACAATTCCAGCTCTTTACGAATATGCGCCTCGTGCATGGCCACCGCCTCCTCCAGTGAGATTTTGCCGTCGCGGAAGTCGCGCAACGCCCGACCACCGCCGACGTAAGCGAACCCGACCGTGGAATTAGTAAAGCCGTATTTCTCCGTCAGGCTTTCCGGCATGTCTTCAGGCAAATCCACACGACGCATCCCCAAGCGCTGCAACAAAGGCCCCACTTCATCCAGCTTGATATCGCTGCCATGGTTTTTACCAAACCACCAACCATAAAACGGGGATTCATAACCGGCCTTGCGCGTATCCGGCGGTAGCACTACATAGGAACTGCGGTGATCCATGCGCTCACGACCATTGCTATCCAATAAACGAATGCGGGTGCCAAACCAGCCCACATTGGCTTTTACTGGAATCGTCACCCCCTCCCCCTGACCCTGTGCCAGCGCAACGGTCTGTGACCCATGATCGACAACCTCCCCCGAGACATCGGCGATTTCCCACTGTACGGTGTACTGACCAGCCACATCTGCCATCAGACCTGCCTGAATCGCAGGTTTTTCTTTTTCATAAAACACCCAGTGCCCAGTATTGGAACGCACCTTCATTTCCACCGGACTCTTCTCCAGTTGAATTCCGAACACGGTGACGCCGCTGGTCTGCGGTTTTGGCCAAGAGGTATAATAGTCGTAGCCAGTATAGCCTGGGTTGGTGGGAGTCCAGGCGCGATTCACTTTCTGCTGTGGAGAGGGAAAGGCATCCGCCAGATCAATCCGCTCCAGCGGATCCAACAACTCGACATCCAAATAAGCAGACGTACCGGTATTTTGATTGCGCTTATCATCCTGGTGCAGAATGTCCTGAATGAGCCCGTTCTTGATCGGCACCCGTATCAGCCACAAAGGCGCATACTTGCGATCATCGCCACTCCCGTAGCTCACTGCGCCCACCTGACGCGCATCCGCATTCTCCTTTTCGGGAATCACCACCAAGGTATCCGCCATCGCATTACCGCGCGACCGACCATAGCGGGTCACACGCAAAGTAAATGAGGGCACCTTGCTAGAATCCTCCTCTACTGCACACAAGATATAGGCATGGCTATAGGTTGCCAGTGGCACCGAAAACATGCGCTGCTCCGGCAGATTGTCGGTAGCGTGACGGCGCCAGAAGAAGCTTTGCAGGTCATCCGTGCGCAGACGGTTAAACACCCCCAGATTACCTACCGCAATTCCACGTACCGGAGCGCCTCCCCGACTATAAAACTCTGCTGGCAGTTTAGCCTGCGGGTCGATTTGCAAGATCGCATCGTGCATGGCCCCCTCGCGAGCATGACGACGCACGGGAAGATTGCGAAAGAGACTGGTTTCAGGAACGGGCTGCAAGCGCACGTCTTGTATCAAGGAACCAGGCGCCATGGACACACGGAAAGAAACAGGAGTACCCAGCTCCAAGATCTGAATCAACTGCTCCTCCACCCAGACCTCCACCTTGTTCTCCGCCACGGGTCGCAATTCCGCGGTAAAGGAAAACGTCGAGGCTCCCGGTAGTTTATTCCAATCCTCCTCGCGCTTGGCCCATTCTTCGGGATGATAGAAGAAACCATTGGGGCGTACATAGTAGCGCCCCCAACCGCCACGCCATCCCAACGCCAAATAGGCATCCGGCATCGTCGCCCAACCCCGCTTGTCCTCCAGCGCACGGATGATCAGCGATGTCGCTTGACCAGAAGCATCGCGTAAATCCACCACCAGCCCAGGATTGGCAGTTCCCGACTTGCCGGTCAGTATCAGCGAGTGGCTTCCCTCTGGAAATACCCCGTCCACACGAGCCGCAATACGTTCACTGCCCGTCGCCAGAATCCCCTCACCCGTCGTTTCGGTACTCCCACTGATCTTGCTGCCCTCTGGCAGTCGCGATTCCTGCGCCGTAGACAGCACAGGCATCAAACTCATGATCCAGACCAATAAGAGTGCTTTTTTCATATACGAAATCTTTTGTGCTCTATAGGTCTGTGGATAGGCCCGACAGGACCCATAAGACCTATAAAGCGGCCTGACGGCGACGCAAGACCAAGAATCCCAATGCCCCCGCCCCCAGCAATAATGTTACGGTGGAGGGTTCAGGAATGGCGATCAAACTCACGCTGTTACTGGAGTATTGCAACAGAAACTCGTACTCCTTCGCATTGTAAAACAGGCTGAACAAACCTTCTTCGCCGATCTCCACCCCATTTACCGTATCAAACTCACCCGTGAGGATGCCGGTGGTCGTCAATAACGTTATCGTAGTATTCGGGAGGATGGCATATAACAAATCCAACTGTAAGTCTCCTGCCAACGTCACCACCGGAGTCTCCACCAGCGGATCTTTAATCACATGCAATGCCTGTTGTGTCAGGCTGAGCGCCGAACGGAAGGTGGCATCTTCGTACAGGATCAGAGTTCCGGTGATTTGCAGACCATCGCTGGCATCCAGCGTGGCCCCGGTATAAACATGCACCTCGCTGTAACGGGTGCCACCCTTGACATTAGTCCCACTCCACGTCCAGACGTCGCCACCACCGATTTCTCCACTGCCCCCCAGCACGGCCCCGCTGCGCACCTGAATACCCTTCACATCCTTGAGTGAGCCATCCAGACGAAGCAACCCTTCATGAATATCCGCAAATCCGGCGACCAGAGGCGCATCCCCCTCAAACACGACTGTACCTGGCCCTGCTTTCAAAAACACCGAGCCACTGTAGTTTCCCCCCGCCTGACCATTCAGGTCTCCCTTAATGGTCAGTACACCATCCTGGGAATACTGGTACACATTCAGACCACCCCAACCCAATCGCAATACATCCAGAGTATAATCAGTCACTCCCTCTTCCATTAAAATGCCCCGCACCTGGGCAGTTCGGGTGGCCCCCGTCATACTGCCTGCGCCAGTGATCGTAAGGCTATTACCGGTCACATTGCCGGTCAAAGACAACGCCCCGGAGGTGTGGTAGTTATTATTGTTGAAGGCGTTCGTCGTCGGTAGCAGCGTAGTATCCGTATTTCTTACCACAAAACCATTGCCGTCCACAGTGGCAAAACCGGTTTTCACCGAATCCGTCACGGTGACCTGCAGGTGAATCCCGTTGGTAAGCGCCAATGGCAACTTCAAATGGCTGTTGGCGGACAGCAACTGCACATTCAAGACTGGGGCGCCATTATCGGAAGGAGAGGAATTCCACCCCCATGAAGAAAACTCCAAGGTAGTTCCGTCACCCCCGTTGGCATCTATCACAATCCGGTTGGCGCCAGTACTGCGCCCCATGTAGAGCTGACCGCGCTGCACCAAGGTGGTGCCAGTACTCTTCCCCTTTATCTCCAGCACGCCGCCCTGATTGATATTACTAACAAAATTCTGCGCGCCCAACATCACGTTGTATGTCGAATGCAAAGTACCTCCTTCCTTCGTATCCAGTAGTAATCTCCCTTGAGAAAGGGTAATTCCACCGGAGAAACTGTTCGACCCCGCCAGGGTCAATGTACCGGTCCCATACTTGAACAGTTGGCGCACCCCTCCCGTTTCGCTGATGTCTCCTGTTATTGTGATATCTCCGTCCTCAGTATTAAACTGCCGATTGCCGTTCAGAATCAGATCGTTCGCAATCGTCTGTAATACCCCACTCCGGTTAATGATGTTTCCATTCAACGTAAACTCATTGCCAGACAGAACGAAGTTGCCGGCTCCCGCCGCAAACTCAATGCCGTTCACACTCGTGATATGGGTATTATTGTTCGATAAATGCAGGTTTCCCGCAAAAATCAGGGAATGTCCCGTTGCTGTAGGCGGTGGCGCCGGTGGACCACCCGTCCAGTTGCCCGCATCATTCCAGGTATTTAGCCCTCCCCCACCAGTCCAGGTATAAATGGCAGCCTGTACAGGAACTCTGACAACCGCACAAACCAACATGGCAAATAGTATAGAAATGTATTTCTGCATAAGAGATCAATTTTGGGCCCCTGACGGAAACAGGGGGGCTTACTTATTATGAGCGTGAACTCTTTGCAGAAAAAGGTCTTTTGGTATCACGTTTTTTCAAAAAATATCACAATTTGAACACTCCGTATAGGTCCCATGGGACTTATAGTGCCCATACAAGTCAATGCCGCCTGTTCGCTCTTGCCCGTGAGAGCGGCTGTTGTCAGAATCTTTCCCATGTCCACTACACTGAATCAGCTGAAACAATACACACGTGTCGTAGCCGATACCGGGGATTTCGAATCCATGCGGGTTTTCCAGCCAGAGGATGCGACCACCAATCCCAGCCTGATTTTCAAAGCGGCTCAGATTGAGCGCTATCAACCCCTGTTGCAGAAAGCGATAGCCGCAGGCAAACAAGAGGCCGGCAATAGTGCCCAGGCGCTGGAGGCGGTATTAGATCATCTGCTGGTGGAGTTCGGCAGTGAAATCCTGCAGATCGTACCGGGTCGTGTTTCCACCGAGGTGGACGCCCGGCTCTCCTTTGATCCGCAGGCCAGTATTGCAAAGGCAAAACACTTGATTTCCCTGTATGAACAACGGGGTATCTCCCGTGAACGCATCCTGATTAAACTCGCCTCCACATGGGAGGGAATTCAGGCGGCGCGCCAACTGGAGCAAGAGGGAATTCACTGCAACCTCACCCTGCTGTTTTCCTTCCCGCAGGCGGTGGCCTGCGCCGAAGCGGGAGTCAAGCTGATCTCTCCCTTTGTCGGGCGCATCTACGATTGGCATAAAAAGCAGAATCAACGCGATTATCAGGGCAAGGAAGATCCAGGGGTGCAGTCTGTCACGCGTATTTACCATTATTTCAAGAAATTCGGCTACCGCACCGAGGTCATGGGGGCCAGCTTTCGCAATACCGGGGAAATTTTGGCGCTGGCTGGCTGCGACCTGTTGACCATTAGCCCTGAACTCCTGCAACAACTGCAATCCTCCTCGGTTGTCGTCACTCCTGAACTGACGGAAGACAACGCGCAGGCCTCCCAGGAACCACGCATCTCATTTGACGAAGCCTCTTTCCGCTTTGCGCTGAACGAAGATGCCATGGCTACGGAAAAACTGGCGGAAGGTATTCGCCTGTTTTCAGTGGATATCCGCAAACTGGAAGCTCAGGTACGACAATTGTTGTAAGAAGAAACGGCGTTGCGCTCGTTCAACGCAGCGGCGTCATCACATACTCCACGGTCTTGCCAGGCTGTATGTTATGAACAACGAAATGCCAGATGCGTTTGTTCTCCTCTACTGTTTTTACAGGCATTTCCATGCCAATGGTCTTCGCCCACACATCCACATTGCGCACCGCTGAGGGAAATTCCACTGAGAACGCAAACTCCTGCATATTCTGATATGAACCATTGGTGAGACGTACCCGCAAACGGCCTCCCGACAGGAGTTGTCGTGTCATTGCCACGGCATTGCGGGCGCCTCGCCACTGGCAAATCTCACTGACCGTTGCCTCCCACACGCTTGCCCGATTGCTCTCAATCCAACGGACAAATTCCGCCATAGCTTCCTCCTGCAGCAAAGGCTCAAACAATACGGTCGCCGAACGTCCACTGGAAACTCCTCCCAGCCATGATGAATGGTATGGCGCCAGCATGATCCTGGTCGGCTGCTTCAACCAACCTTGTGTACGCCGACTCATCAGGATTTCAGGGTAATCCTCAATATCGCCAATTGGCTCTGACAAAATATAATGGTACCCTGCCGCGAGCGCTTCCTCGGCCACATCATGCGGAGAAAATCCCTTTACCAGCAGGCCGACCGATTCACGTCCCGACAGGGAACGCATCTTTTCTGCCAGTGTAGACAAATTCAACAGCCGTCCGCGCAGGCGATTTTGGGCCAGGTAATCGGCATCCACCGCCACAACCAGATCCACATGGGAACCGAGGTCTTGTATCTTCTGCTGATAGCCATCCAGTGCATGCCACGCGACCGCCAGTGTAACAGGATAACGAGGCAAACCTGAACGCACCATTCGATCCCACTCCTCAGATTCAGGCCATTGTAGATAAATTACGGGGGATACCGATACTTGTTTATTATTGGGCCAGACTCCAGTACGCACTTTAGGAGCTCCAGACAGCCAGCCAATAATGTTTCCGAACAACTCCCTAACAGCCTCATGTGAAGTGCTGGGAAGGTCTGGCTGTGAGAAATCGGGGGTGAAACCAGCCCAAACAAAACGCCCTCGCAAATAATTTCCGTAACATAGCGTGGGCATGGGTGTAAGGATATTAGGATTCTGCGGATCGGGATAAGGAACTGTTGCAACAACAGTGGCTCTCCGTTCCACCAGCTTGCCAACCAATATTGGATTAAAGGATTGCAACGATATATTGGAGCGTGGCGTCCAGTCTGGAGCAACCGGAGAATACGCATTTAATGCCAGCATCACACGATTGGGGGGGGATATATTCGCGTTGCCTGCAAAGCGCATGCCAGCCACATCTCCAAACAAATGGGCGGTTGCCCATTGCCCGTTCTCATCCCGCAAGCCCACTGCTCCTACCATTAACACACTTCCCCCATCCATCAGATAGTTTTTGATATCTGCGGTTTCCTCGTCACTGAGACAGATTGTTTCTGCGAGAACAATCAGATCAAAGTATTTTGCGTCAGCCGTATTTTGAAACAAAGAGACCGCCACGCTCTGTGAATTCAAGAACTCTCTCCAGTTTGCAAGCATACCAGGGTAGTCACTGCGCACACTGCGGGAAAATGTCCTGGTCGACGACGAATCCAGCAAACCTATGCGCAGGGCAGAATCTGCAAATAATGTGGAATCGGGGGTGAGACTCACCATGGGCGCCAGCATTTCCGGCACCTCGTCATTGGTCTCCACAACCAGATGACGGTAGTTGAGAATCGCCACAAGGACAATAAACAGAACCATCAACAGATACCCCCACAGGGAATACTGCATACGAACTGATTTTATCCGCCGTTGTTTTTGTTCGTTCTCCCGTTTCACTGGTCTGATGTTTTATCTGATTGTGCTTCACCATCCGCCGACTTCGCCAGAGGCATTCTTCTTCCCTCTATTTCGTCAATTGTGGGACGTGGGTTCACCTTGCGGCGGTTTATCGCCAGCGCATACGCGAAAACCGTAAATACAGCAGACAGTAGTATCCCTCCAAATATCACGAGGGACATGATGTTGATGAAATTTTTAATATCCAGGGGTATCATGGGATCTCCGCTCCCTCCTCAGAATAATCGTGCCCCAGGCGTTTGAGTTTTCCCCATCCCATTCGTACACCTATGAATTCCTCTAACGATGCCATAATCTTGCACAAGTCCATCATTACCACAAAAAACAACCGATAAATTAAGATCTGAAATACTAGAAACGGATTTTCCCGTTCCGCAGCCACACACATGAGCGCTAATCCCGCATCCAACAGGGTGAAATGAATCCACCAGTAGACCAGATACGTAGCCAAGCCTACTTCAAATATCAGGAAGAACACACATAGATGACAGATGAAATTGGCCAGCGGCCAGATGATACCGTCAAACAACATCATCCACAGCAGGATAAACATGCGGGGACCTCCAGCCCCGAGCAGACAACGCTTGTGCTTGGCGATGGACTGCAATACTCCGCGGGTCCATCGGTAGCGCTGTCGGATAAAGGACAGAGCGCCTTCAGGAGCTTCCGTGCGGGCTATCGCATTCATCTCATCAACCACCCGCCATCCTCTCGCTAATAACCTCAGCGTCAAATCACAGTCTTCCGCAAACGTGTCGTCCTCAAAACCTCCCACTTTTCGCAATGCGCTGGCCCGAAACAAGCTGAATGGCCCTGGAACAATATTGACGGCATGAAACATGCCGAGCGCGCGACGCATGAGATTCTGTCCAATCACGTACTCCAACGCCTGCAAACCCGACAACAGACTCTGGCGGTTCATTACCTTGATATTTCCCGCAACTGCCGCCACACGCGGATCATTGAAATGACGAATCGCATACCAGAGCGAATCAGGATCCACCTTGGAATCCGCATCCACACATAAAATGAACTCTCCCCGCGCCTGACGAATACCATAGTTAAGCGCATTTCCCTTGCCCCCGTTGGGAATGGTATACGCCAGGATACGCCTGCCTGGAAAACGTGCGGCACACACACGTGCACGCTCGGCAGTGTCATCGGAAGAACCGTCGTCCACCACGATAATCTCCAGATTCGGATATGTCATCCTTGCATGACTTTCCAGGGCAACCTCAATCACTTTGCCTTCATTGTAGGCAGGGACAATGATGGATACCAGCGGCATGCGTCTACCCAAACGGCGTTTTCTCCTCAAGTAACGAAAGAACTGGATACGATACCAGACCTGCTGCACCACAGAGAGTATTGCAAATATCACTACACGCAGGATCAATAGCGAAATGAATCCTGTCACAAACACAAACGCGAACAGTGTAATACCTCGCGAGAGTTCATGATTGGGACGCTCCACCACCTGATAGACACCTAAGGCAACTCCTGCCACCAACAGCAGGAGAAACAGTGTAACCAGAACTATCCCTTTTCTGTTCATTCCCATACTACAGATCCACCATCACAGAAATCACCCCACTGAACGTCTGGATTCTCTGCCGGGAATAAGTCGTCTGTCCATAGTCCAGACGCAACCCCAATCCTACGGATGAGGAAATTCTATTGTTGAAATAACCGCCTACAGCAAAATCCCATTCGCTATCCTCCAGCAAGTAGTAGGCTGCTCCTGCAATGCCCCAGTTGGTCTGTTCGTTGACACGGTGATCCAGACTTACGACAGGCCCTACACCCGTATAAATTCCAGGCGAGAAATAGTTGATCGATTGTTTTTCATAAGCCTGAACACGACCCCCGATTCCGTATTGCACAAGAAAATCTTTCTTCTCAATCGCCAGATTAGTAATCTTTGCCTGCAAACGCAGACGGGAATTGCTATCCGACAAGTAGCCCGCATCCAACGCCGCATGTACCCCCCAGCGACTGTACCAATCCTTGCTCGGCAGGTAGTAGCGCGTTTCCACCAGGAAATCGTACGACTGCACATCAGCCAATAGCGCATTGAGATTGTAGTGCTCTATCACTGCCTCCTGTTTACGAACACCAAACTGCATCCAGAAATGATCGTCCCTCTTGTAGTTCAACAGCAGTTTCCCCTGCCAGGTGGAGTCCACATGATCATAAAAGGCCATGCTGAGTTCCCCCAAATACCCCCATCGTTCGGACAGCGGACCCAGCAGGGAGCCGATCAACTGATGCCCCTCCACATCCTTGGAAATGTAGTGGTAACGGGGCAAAATATGACGTCTCTTCTGCGAATAATACAGGTAACGGTATGCCAGATCCAGGCGGTTGCGCCCCACATTGAAAAAATGCTTGTAGCGACCCTCCAGCCAGAAGTGATTGTAATCCACGGAATAGTCGTGGATGTAGGCAGCGGAAACGGATAACTCTGGCGGAAACGTATTGCGGATAATCAGAATCCCGTCGTGCGCAGGCTGGTAATTCGGATCAATAAACGCCGCTCGGTGGTATGCCCTGTCCGCCCCCTTCAGATCACCGCGATAACGCAACACATCACCGAGGCGGGCGTAGGCCTCCGCACTCTCCGGCCTCTCTTCTATGACTCGTTGCAATTCCTCCTCCGCATCCACCAGCGTAGACTCAGAATAGGTCATGTAACGGGCTCTCTCCAACCGTAATTGCCAATTCCTCGGATCGCGTTGTACCAACCAATCCATGGCACGGGTTGCTTCGGGGTAACGCCCCTGCTGTAACAGACAATCTACATACTCGCGCCGCAGCTTTTCCTCATCAGGCGTGCGCAGGATATATTCCTGATAAAACCGGTACTTCCTTTCCTCGTTCTCGTTCAACGATTCGAATCGGGACTTGTGGCGCAACTGTTCATAACCTCGACGCACTCCCCCCATTTCCCGAAAATGCGCAGCAAACAAATCTGCTGCTTGCGCGTAGTCGCCGTCATTCGCCGCAATTCTTGCACGCATCACTGGACGCGTCTGCAAAAGAACCTCCGAATACCCCTTGATGGCACGCTCATTGGAGGGATCCAAGGCATACGCAGTCTGATACGCCTCTTCTGCTTCCTTCCACTTGCTGGAAAACCTGTATAGATCACCCAGATGGGCATGGGCATCGGCGAAATTGGGATAATCATGGGAAAACGCCTCCAATGCCATCATCGCCTGCTGCTGCCTATCCGCATCATAATACAGCCACAGAGCACGCTTGTAACGCATTTCCAGCGGGTTGTCTGCATGCTGAATCGCCTGCTCCAACTGTAACAAGGCCTCCATCTCACGCCCTCCCTGATCTTTGATCATCTGCGCCAACTCATGGCGGGCCACCACATCCCGCGGTTTGACGCTAAGATATTGTCGATATTCGCGTTCGGCCAGCGCAAGATTTCCCGTCAGGCGGCGAAACCGCGCCAACTGCAGCACCAGGTCAATATTCTCTTCCTCCTGAATCCGCTCTCCTATTTGTGCCATACACTCCTCCAGCATGGCACGAATTTCCTGATTTTCAGGATTCCGCTGCAACAGCCAGACCAATTGATGGGAGGCGTCCGTCCACTGCTCCATTTGATGGAATATCTGTGACAACTCCCAGCGCGCCTGCTGGTCCTCAGGAAAGCGTTGCAGATAGCGCATATACGCGCGCGTGGCATCCTGCAGGACACCTCCCTCCCACAGAACACGGGCCTCTTCCAACTCTGGATCCTCCACTGCATTGCCAACGGTTCCCAGCAAAAACCAGACTGTCATGACAGCAGGGAGCAGCAACAGCAAACGGACGGCCTTTCTGAACAGCAAGGGTTGACATCTGACAGTCGACATTCTCATCGAATATCTCCATTGACTGCGGGCCATGCCTCGATCACAGAGCGCAAGACAGGGAAAGCCTCTCCATCCTTGTCGAGAGACCAGAGCATAGTTCCCAGAAGTTGTTTCTGCCTGGCAAATCGCATTTTTGCTGATACTGACCGCGGGGTTTCCATTGAAACATAGATACCTTCCTCGCGATCATACAAATATGAAGCCTGGGCGTCGAGATCCCAGCCCAGTTGAAACGTTGGACTATGCTTTTCGCGGGTTGCAGGCTCAAGCAATTTATACAGAAGGTAAAAATTGTTTTTCCCTTCGAATTCCGCCTGAAAATTGATTTTCCCGTAGGGTCTCGACAAAAACTGCGTTCCTTGAAATACAACTTCTTCGTAGCGTTTTCCTGCCAGATTAATGCCCAGGATAATCTTACTGGCTGGAACCCCCTGTGAAATCATACTGGCCACGGATTCACTCACTGTCACCGCTTGGTTCGCTCCTGTCTGGTTCTTCACTGGATATAACGCCGCAGTGTGTGCGGTTACCGGAATCCAACTGCCTGCAAAATCATAAGCCATCAGATGAAACCAGTCCACATGGGGTACCATTGCGGCCAACCGATAGCGTTTCTCCTGAGCAGTCGGGTCCCCTGAGACAGCCACGCTCAAACGATACCGTTTGCCAGTCAGCTCCCCCATCTGATCCAGGCGCAGACGCAGCTCCCGCACCAGTTCATACAAAGAATCGCGATCCTCATCCCGATGCGGCTGTCCTTCATCCCCTCCTTCGACAGGAAACTCCCAATCCAAATCTACCCCGTCAAATCCCTGCTCTCTTATCTCCGCCAAGATACAGTCCACCAATCTGGAGCGTATCAGCGGGGTAATAGTCAGGTCGGAGAAATCCGCCGACAATCCCCACCCACCGACAGAAAACATAGTCTTGGCGCCGCTAGCGCGAACAACCTGCGACCAACTCGCCATGGAATCAGCTTCTCCTGCTGTTTTTTGCGAGTAGTTCAGTGTGACAGTCCCGGCTTCACGATCCAACACGGGCTGCGCAAAGGCCAGTATCAGATAGGTCACTGCACCCACAGGCAGACGTTGCACGTCTGATTCGGCCCGTTCAGCCCAGACAGGCCAGTATGCCACTACAATCTGCCTGTCGGCACCCCACCCCGCCCCTGCATGTGACCACACAGAAAGGAACTGCCATAACAACAGGACAACAACGGGAAAACAACGGGGAATAAATTGTCTGGCGAGATACATGACCATTGCGCACTTCCTGCTCCATACAGGCAGCACATTACCAGTAGAGTAAGCATGAGATGTCGGCTGCCTTCAAGAATGTTTCACCCACCCTGCATACCATAAGAGAGGCTGCTCGCTACTCTACTCGTCGATAATCACGCGCGCGCTCCGCTTATAGGTGAGATAACGATATGCCCAGTCCATCAGTACAAACACCTTGCTTTTGAAACCGATCAGGAACAGCAAGTGTACAAACAACCATGCACACCAGGCAGGCCAGCCTGACAACCTGAGCCTGCCGATCTCGGCAATCGCGCGCGAACGGCCAATCGTCGCCATGCTCCCTTTGTTCTTGTATACGAAGGGCTTAACCTTATCCCGCACACCGTTCAGATCGGCTACAATTAATCTGCTGACATATTGCCCCATCTGAATCGCCGCGGGTGAAACTCCAGGAACCGACTTGCCTTTTGCGTCAACCAGGTTCGCCACATCTCCTATGGCAAAAACCTCGGGGTGGCCTGGAACAGAACAATCCTGTTCAACCTGAATCCGACCTGCTCG
>CAZYDZ010000019.1:14811-17798 GCA_964646535.1 uncultured Opitutaceae bacterium | reverse complement strand
ACAAATGATCAATATAGAAACGCTGCTCCAACACCTGGTATGCGACAGGCGCGCGGGTCTGTAGAAAATCCTTCTGCGCGCCAGGACGATAGAATATCCACGCGACAATAAGCCCGATCAAAAACGCAACCGAACCAGTCGCTACAATGGTGGTTTTCACCGCGCCCTCGGGGTGTGGCACATTGTGCAGGAAATCCTGCACAATCGTCGGGTACATCCAGGAGAAACCCGCCAAAGCAGACAGGACGGCCAGGATCACCAGCGGCCCCGTCATCAACAGGCTGCTCTCATGCGCATGTCCCGCTTCCTCACTGCGGGGGCTTCCCAGGAATACAATAAACCAGAGGCGGAACATATAGGCGGAAGTCAATACCGCGCCAAATGCCAGAACACCGAACACCAACGGGTTTTGCTCCCACGCCAGATAAAGGATCGCATCCTTGGACCAGAATCCTGCCAGCGGAAATAATCCAGCCAGGGCCAGTAAGGCCACCGTGAAGGTGATGAATGTCACAGGCATCTTCTTCCACAGTCCCCCCATGCGGTATATATCCTGCTCGTGGTGACAGGCATGGATCACCGAGCCTGCTCCAAGGAACAACAGCGCCTTGAAAAAACCGTGCGTGGTCAGGTGAAACATGGCTGCGCCCACTCCGGCCAGCGCCTTGCTTCCTTCCGCTTCCACTCCCATTTGCGACGCCACACTGTAGCCGAGGCCAAACGCAGCCACCATATAACCGAGTTGGGAAAGTGTGGAATAGGCAAGAATTCGCTTCAGATCGCGCTGCCCAAACGCCATGAACGCAGCCAATATAGCCGTAAAGGTTCCGATATAGCAAATTACTTCCAACGCATCCGCAGGGATCAGGAAAAATACGCGCGCCAACAGGTAGATACCCGCAGCCACCATCGTCGCCGCGTGAATCAACGCCGATACGGGAGTCGGACCTTCCATCGCATCAGGCAACCAGACGTGCAGGGGAAATTGAGCAGATTTACCAAGGACGCCACAGAACAGGCAGAGCGCAGCCCCCGCGGTCGCGAGATTGGGATCCAACTGGGTCGCCGCAGCCAGTTTGTGCAAGGTTACCGTATCAAAGGTCCAATACGTCCAGATGATCCCGATCAGAAAACCGAAATCCCCCACCCGATTCACAATAAATGCCTTTTTGGCAGCCGCCGCTGCAGCAGGCTTGTCAAGATAATGGCCAATCAGGATATAGGAGCTGACCCCGACCAGTTCCCAGAAAATAAAAATCATCACCAGATCATCCGCCAGGATAATCCCCAACATGGAAAACATAAAAACAGACAAGCCCGCGTAATAACGGGCCTGACTGGGTTCCCCCTTCATATAGGCAAGGCTGAAAATATGTACCAGAAAACCCACTACACTGGTCACCAGCAGCATCAGGGCCGCCAGATCATTGAAGTAAAAACCGAGATCCAGTCGATAACTGCCAATCTCAAACCATGTCAGCGAGGGCTGAAACTGCGTTGCGCGAAAAAACAGCAGTACCGAGAGGCCGAGAATGATCGCCGCCGCCGACACGGAAAGCGCTGCCGCAGGCACAGGGCGCGTTCTCAAAAACACCGTTATGAACGTTGCCGCCAGCAGAGGCACTACCAGCATCAAGGCACCCACAATTTCAAGATCCAGATTCATGGTCTTAGTCGCGCAATAGATTCAATTGTTCCGCCTGGACCGTTTGTCGTTTACGGAACAGGGCCACCAGAATCGCCAGCCCGACCGCCACTTCTGCCGCCGCTACCGCGATAATGAAAAATACAAAGATGTTTCCTTCCATATTGCCGTTGAAACGGGAAAACGCCACCAGCGCCAGATTGATCGCATTCAGCATCAATTCCAGGCACATGAGCAACACCAACGCGTTGCGGCGCAGCAATACGCCCGTGAATCCAATCGCAAACAGCAATCCGCTAATCAAAAGATAATCGTTGATTCCCATGGCTGGTTACTCCGTCGGTTTACTTTCGTCCTGCTGCACCTGTTGTTTCTTGCTGAGCCAGATTACCCCGATCATGGAGATCAACAACAGATACCCCGCCACCTGAAAAGGCAGCATATAACGGCCAAACAAATACTCGCCAAAAGTGGCTACTTCCGTCCCCGGGGCCGCCACCTCCGTCTGCGGCACATCCACAAACGCCTGCTCCCCGTGTGTCAAACGCCAGACGCCGTAGACGATCACCAGACCGCCGAGCAGGCTGGCTATCATACTGATCAGCGGCAGCTTCTGCCTTTTCGACTGCTCCACGTCCAGCAACATGATAATAAACAGGAACAACACAACGATCGCACCCGCATAGACCAGAATCTGCAATGCCGCCAGAAAGTAGGTCTCCAGTTGAACAAAAAAACCCGCCACGCCCAACAGGGAGAGGATCAAATACATGGCACTGTTTACGGGATTGCGACTTAACACCATCCCCAACGCGGGAAGTAGCGCCAGCGCAGCAAATAGATAAAAGAAAAACTCTTGCATCTGGAAAGACTAGGCAGGATATCGCCGTGTTGTGGAAAACACAGACAAAGACCCCTAGATTGAAGATGCTCTCATGAATTGCAAGCCTGCAAAGAGATCACCCCACAGTTTTCAATGGCGGTTGTCTGCTTGAGCCCCCTCACAAAAGCACAAAAATAGATTTACAATCAGCCATAATGCGGTTACCGTATGGGTATATCTCAGGGCTTTCCAGCCCGACTAATCACTCATCGCCAAAGAAAACAGGGAGACACAAAAAGATGACGGGAGAGCTTACAAGGTCTGGTTCCATGGCAATTCGCCACCATCGTAAGGCCTTTACGTTAGTGGAGATGTTGTTTGTGATCGCCATTATCGGGGTTCTGGCAATGCTGTTGATCGGCTCGTTCAATTATATCCTGATGCGTTCGGAGACGGTGCGCTGTATCAACAGCATGCGACAGCTCGCCGCCGCCCTGCACTCTTACCGTGGTGATCACG